>NZ_JBHFII010000055.1:49527-87548 GCF_057334215.1 Achromobacter maghribensis
GGCGCGCGATGAGTCCAGGCGCGTAGCGGACGCGCGCTGGCCAGAGGCCTTACAGCAGGCCCTTTTCCTTGAAGTACTTTTCAGCCCCGGGATGCAGCGGCGCCGACAGACCGTTCTTCACCATGTCGGCCGGCTTCAGGTTGGCGAATGCCGGATGCAACTTCTTGAAGTCGTCGAAGTTGTCGAACACGGCCTTGACCACGGTGTAGACCGTGGCGTCCGGCACGTCGGCGGAGGTGACGAACGTCGCCGTGACGCCGTACGTCTTGGTTTCGGTCGGGTTGTTCGGATACAGCCCGCCCGGGATCGTGGCGTGGGCGTAGTAGGGGTACTTCTCAACCAGCTTGTCCACCGCCGGGCCGGTCAGCGAGACCAGCTTGGCGCCGCAGCTGGTGGTGGGGTCCTGGATGTTGGCCGACGGGTGGCCCACGCCATAGAAGAAGCCGTCGATCTTGCCATCGCATACGGCGGAGCCGTGCTCGTCGGGGCGCAGTTCCGAGGCCAGCGAGAAGTCCTTCAGCGTCCACCCCATCGTGGCCAACAGCTCCTCCATCGACGCGCGCGTGCCCGAGCCCGGGTTGCCGACGTTGAAGCGCTTGCCCTTCAAATCCTCGAAGCGCGTGATGTTCGCGTCTTTGCGGGTGACGACGGTGAAGGGTTCGGGGTGAAGAGAGAATACGGACCGCAACTTGGGATAGGGGCCGGCTTGCTTGAATTGGCCTTCGCCGTTGTAGGCGTTGAAGCCGACGTCGGATTGCACGACGCCCAGGTCAAGTTCGCCTGCCTTGATGGTGTTGGCGTTGAACACCGAGCCGCCGGTGGATTCCACCGAACAGCGGATCCCGTGCGTGGCGCGGTCCTTGTTGACCAGGCGGCAAATGGCGCCGCCCGCGGCATAGTAGACGCCGGTGACGCCGCCTGTGCCGATGCTGACGAACTTTTGTTGGGCGGCGGCGGGCGCCGACGCCATGGACAGCAATGCCGTGGCCAAGCCTGCCGCAGCAAGCGTCCAGGCGTTGCGATGGCCCAAGGGATGTTTGACGGACGTGGTCATGCAAACTCCTTATGGGGTTTTTCCCCGTGATTTGCCGGTCTTTGCCGGCGGTCGGGCCGCCCCGCGAGCCTGCGGGACGTCCTGTGCGAATCACCACGTGCCCGCAAGGCGGGCGGCGCGCGGCGGATCCCCTCGCCGCGCGTGCAGGCGGGCGCTACGCGCGGGCCTGCGCAATGGCGGCGTCGATGGCGCCAGCCACGCGTTCAGTCAATTGGTCCAGTTCGTCGTCGGAAATGATGAAGGGCGGAGCCAGCAACACATGGTCGCCCTGGCGGCCATCGATGGTCCCGCCCATCGGGTAGACCATCAGGCCGCGGGCCATGGCTTCGCGCTTGATCCGCGCATGCAGCGTCAAGGCGGGGTCGAATGTCTGCTTCGTGCCACGGTCCTGCACCAGTTCGATGCCCATGAAGAGGCCGCGGCCGCGGATGTCGCCCACATGCGGGTGTTCGCCCAGGGCGTGTTTCAGCCGCTGGCGCAAGCCCGCGCCCTGTTCGCGCACCCGCGCCAGCAGGTTGTCGCGCCGGATGACGTCCTGCACGGCAAGCGAAGCGGCGCAGGCGATAGCGTGACCCAGATAGGTGTGGCCATGCTGGAAGAAGCCGCTGCCTTGCTGCATGGCGTCCACGATGCGCTGTTGCGCCATCACGGCGCCAATCGGCTGGTATCCGCCGCCCAGCCCCTTGGCGATGGTGATCAGGTCGGGGACGATGCCTTCCTGTTCCACGGCGTAGAGCGTGCCGGTTCGGCCCATGCCGCACATCACTTCATCGGCGATCAGCAGCACGCCGTGGCGGTCGCACACCTCGCGGATCCGGCGGAAATAGCCAGGCACGGCGGTCACGGCGCCCGACGTGGCCCCCACCACTGGCTCGGCTACGAAAGCCATCACCGTGCCGGCGCCCAGTTTTTCAAAGGTCTGGTCCAGTTCGTCGGCCAGGCGCTCGCCGTATTGCTCGGCGCTTTCGTCAGGGCGCTGGTCGCGGTAGGCGTAGCAGGGCGAGACGTGTTCAACGTCGATCAGCAGCGGCGCGAATTGCGCACGGCGCCAGGCATTGCCGCCCACCGCCAATGCACCCAGCGTGTTGCCGTGGTAGCTCTGACGCCGCGCCACGATATGGCGGCGTTCCGGCTGGCCGGTTTCCACAAAGTATTGGCGCGCCATCTTCAACGCCGCTTCCACGGCTTCGGAGCCGCCCGAAACGAAGTAGGCGTGTGAAATGCCCTCGGGCGCGTCGGCCACCAGGCGGTCGGCCAACTGCTCGGCAACTTCGGTCGTGAAAAAGCTGGTGTGGGCGTAAGCCAGCGCGTCGATCTGCGCGTGCATGGCGGCCTGGATGTCGGGGTGATTGTGGCCCAGGCACGAAACCGCCGCGCCGCCTGATCCGTCGAGATAGGCGCGGCCGGCGCTGTCGTGGATCCACACGCCCTGGCCGTGTACGGCGACAGGCGGCGTCTGGCGTAAAGAACGATGCAGGACGTGGGTTCGGCTCATGGCATTTCCGTGATGCGTGGGAGAGGGAGGGGTAGAGGGGCGGTCAGCCCGGCCGGCGCGAGGCGGGGGCGGTCCAGTAGACGTTGTCGGTACGAAGTCGTGCTTCGACTTCCGTCAGGCGATTCAGGACGTCGGCGCCGCCGCGGGCCGTCAGGCGCGCAATCAGGTGTTCGGCCAGGCCCAGCAGGCCTGCGGTGGTGTGGAAGAACGACCCCGGCCCATGCCGCGCGGGCCGCGCCTGGACGCCGTCGCGGTCGGGCGGCGCAAAGCGCAGCGTGTGCCGGGCCTCGACGGCCAACGGCGACAGCGGGTCGTCGGTCAGCGCAATCAGCGCGACACCGCGCTGGGCGGCCTGGCGGGCCAATTGCACCGTGGCCGTGGGGTAGGGCGCCTGCGAGATGACGATCAGCGCGTCGCCGGCGTCCAGGTTGTCGGCCTGCTCGGCGGGCGCGCCGCCCAGGCCGTCGATGAGCACGCTGTTGCGGCGCACCAGCTGATACGCGTAGCGCATCTGGAACGCGATGCCAAACGCCGACCGGGTTCCCAGGAAACCGACCTGGCGCGCATTCAGCAGGGTCTGCACGGCGGCGTCGAATGCGCCCGGCGGATTCAGGGTGCAAACCGAACCCATGGCCTGAATCTGGTAGTCGGTCAGTACGTCGTGGCCGGGGGCGTCGGGCGAATCCGGGGCGTCGGCGGCGGCTTGCAGGGCGGCGGCGCGGTCGCGCAGCCCGGGGTTGCCCGCGCCGGCAAGCGCCTGTTGGAACGGTTGCCGGAAATCCTCGTAGCTGGCAAAGCCGATTGCCCGCGCCAGACGCAACATGGTGGCGGGCGCCACGCCCAGCGCCTGGGCCTGCCGGCGCATGGACCACAAGCCGACTTCGGCGGGGTGTGCCACGACCCAGTGCGCCGCACGTTGCAGTTCGGGCGGCAGCGACTCCAGTTTTTCCTGCAGCGTCTGGGCGATGTGGGAGGGCAGGGGCATGGCTGTCGATGTCATAAAAAACAAATGATAGATCCTGTTATTTCAAAAAAACATATGTTTTATATCGGGATTTACACTAAGAGGCGCGATGGGCGCCAGCCCGGGGGAAGCCACGTCAAGTCCGGCAATCCTGCGGTCATCTTCTGCAATTCCGTGTTTATTTATTTACATCATGCAGGGCGATTTTTGTTTGACTCGAATAAATCGTGCGCATATCATTTGTGTAGAAATCAATTTGACCGAACCCTTATTTCCATGAACAGCCCCGCGCATTCCGATCCGACACAGCAGTACGACCTGCGCATCTTGCGAGCCCTGCGCCGCATTACGCGTTCGATCGCACTGCACTCGCGCCAGTTGTCCGCGGTCAGCCACATCACCGCGCCCCAACTGATGTGCTTGCGCACGGTGATGGCCAACGGCCCGATGACGGCCACCGCCATCAGCCGCGAGATGCACGTCAGCCCGAGCACGGTGGTCGGCATCCTGGATCGCCTGGAAGACAAAGGGTTCATCCGCCGGGAACGCGGGCGTGAAGACCGCCGCATCGTTTTTGTCACGGCCACCGACGCCGGCCGGGAATTGGCGCAGGGCGCGCCGTCGCCGCTGCAGAAGCATCTGGCTGACGCACTGAACGCCTTGCCGGAACTCGAGCAAGCCACGATCACGTTGTCGCTGGAACGCATCGTGGCGCTGATGGAGCAGGAAGGCCAGGCAGTCGCTGCGGAAGCACACAGCGATGTGTCGTCGCCCATCCTTGAAGTGCCCACGGGCGGGGCACCCCCAGAATCGGGAATCGTTGCATGAAGACAGTCGAACTGGATACACCTACTCTCTCAAGTGCCGTGGCGCCGGCGGTTGGCGCGCAGACCCATACGATGCGTCTGCCCCACCGCAAAGACGGCGCCGCCATCCACCGCCTCATTGCCGAGTGCCCGCCACTCGACCTGAATTCCCTCTATGCCTATTTGCTCCTTTGCGAGCAATTCAGCGACACCTGCGTCATCGCCGAAAGTGCCGGCGGACGTATCGACGGTTTTATCTCCGCTTATGTGATCCCGGCCCGGCCCGACGTGTTGTTCGTCTGGCAGGTCGCGGTGCACGCCCGCGCACGCGGCCACCGGTTGGGCCGCGCCATGCTTCGCGAACTCTTGCAACGCAAGCAGCTCGCGCATGTTCGTCATCTTGAAACCACGGTGGGGCCTGACAACCAGGCATCGCGCCGCAGCTTCACCGGCCTGGCCGGCGAGCTTGGCGCCCACGTTTCCGAGCAGCCGTTCTTCGACCGGCAACTTTTTGGAGGCGCGGACCATGAAGACGAGATGCTGTTGAGGATAGGCCCGTTCGCATTGCCCGCCCCATAGGGCGGCGCAACCCCAACGGACTTATCGAAATACCGGGATGGCTTTGCCGATCCGAATGCGTCCACGCATCCGGAGGGACGCTGGCCGTCTATCGACTTATGAGATGAAAAGGGAGGATTAATCATATGGACTTGAAAATCTTTGACCGGATGGAATCAGAGGTGCGGGGCTACATTCGGTCGTTTCCCGTGATATTCAGCCAGGCCCGAGGCTCGACGCTGATTGACGAAGAAGGCACCGAGTACATCGATTTCTTCAGCGGCGCCGGCACGCTGAACTATGGCCACAACAATCCTGTTCTCAAGGAAAAGCTGCTGGAGTACGTGCAGTCGGACGGCGTCGTCCATGGCCTGGACATGGCCACCAGCGCGAAGAAGCGTTTCCTGGAGACGGTGGATCGCGTGTTGCTCAAGCCGCGCAACTGGCAGTACACGTTGCAGTTCACGGGCCCCACCGGCACCAACGCCGTGGAAGCCGCGCTGAAGATCGCGCGCCAGGTCAAGGGCCGTCCCAACGTGATTTCGTTCACCCATGGATTCCATGGCGTCAGCGGCGGTTCGCTGGCCGTTACGGCCAACATGAAGTTCCGCGAGGCCTCCGGCTACGCGCTGGGTAACACGACGTTCATGCCCTATGACGGCTACTTCGGTCCGGACGTGGACACCATGGCGTATCTGGAACGCATGCTGGAAGATCCCAGCAGCGGCATGGACAAGCCGGCCGCCGTCATCGTGGAAACGGTGCAGGGCGAGGGCGGCGTCAACGTGGCGACGCTGCGCTGGCTGAAAGAGCTGGACAAGCTATGCAAGCGCCACGACATGCTGCTGATCGTGGACGATATCCAGGTTGGCTGCGGCCGCACCGGCACGTTCTTCAGCTTCGAGGCCGCCGGCATCCGTCCGGACATCATCACCCTGTCTAAGTCGCTGTCTGGTTTCGGACTGCCGATGTCGCTGGTGCTGATGAAGCCCGAACTGGACATCTGGAAGCCGGGCGCGCACAGCGGCACCTTCCGCGGCAACAACCTGGCGTTCGTCACGGCGACGCAGGCGCTGGAAACCTATTGGGCCAACACGGCGTTCACCACCGAGATCCAGCGCAAAGAGCGCCAGGTCCGCGACTGGCTGGAGAACCTGGTCCACAGCTATCCCAATGCCGGTTTGTCGGTGCGTGGCCGTGGCCTGATCCAGGGCCTGGTGTGCAACGCCACGCCCGCCCTGGCCAACCGCATCGCGCAGAACGCTTTCAAGAAGGGCGTCGTCATCGAGACCTCGGGCGCGCACGACGAAGTGCTGAAGCTGCTGCCCGCGCTGACGATCGAGGAAGAGCTGCTAAGCAAGGGCCTGGACCTGATCGAGGCCAGCGTGGCCGAAGCGCTGGCAGAAGAGGGGCAGTCTGCCCGAATCCTGAAATTTGGAGGAAAACGCCAATGATCGTACGCAACGTCAAAGATGTGATCGGTACCGCCGATGAAGTCCGCACCGACACCTGGGTCAGCCGCCGCGTGCTGCTGAAGAAAGACGGAATGGGCTTTTCCTTCCACGAGACCACCATCTTCCCGGGTGGCCGTACCCACATCCACTACAAGAACCATCTTGAAGCGGTGTGGTGCATTGAAGGCGACGGTTCCATCGAGACCATCGCCGACGGCAAGAAGTACGACCTGGGTCCTGGCGTGGTCTATGCCCTGAATGAAAACGACGAGCACTGGCTGTGCGGTGGCAAGGAGCCGCTGCGCGTCATCTGCGTCTTCAATCCGCCGCTGACCGGCCAGGAAGTGCATGACAAAGAGGGCGTTTACGCCCTGCCTGAAGCCGAAGCCAAAGCGGCCTGAAACCAGACAAAGGAGGTTCGCATGATCTCACCTGCGCAGGATCCGTACGCCTCACGTACGGATCGAAGTTCCGCCATCATCGCCCGTCAGGACCCGGTGGTCTATGACGGCGGCCAGTACGCCAGCGCCCTGTCCGGCGAGCAAGTCGGACAGTACGAACGCGACGGTTTTCTTTTGCTGGAAAACCTGTTCTCGGAAGACGAGATCCGCGCATTGTCGACCGAGGTCGAGCGCATGACGCGCGACCCGTCTATCGTCCGCCGCGAAGAATCCATCACCGAGCCCGGCAGCAACGCCGTGCGCTCCATCTTCATGGTGCACGTGCTGAACCCCGTGCTGTCGCGCCTGGTGCGCGACCCTCGGCTGGTCAACGTGGCGCGCCAGATCCTCGGGTCCGAGGTCTATATTCACCAGTCGCGCGCCAACATGAAGCCGGGCTTCAAGGGCAAGGAGTTCTACTGGCACTCCGATTTCGAGACCTGGCATGTCGAAGACGGCATGCCGTCGATGCGCGCGCTCAGTTGCTCGGTGCTTTTGACCGACAACAATGAATGCAACGGCCCGCTGATGCTGGTGCCCGGCTCGCACCGGCAATTCATCTCGTGCGTCGGCGAGACGCCGAACGACCACTACAAGCAGTCGCTGAAAAAGCAGGAGTACGGCGTACCGGATCCGGTCAGCCTGCAACTGCTGGTCGAGCAGGGCGGCATCCGCTCGATGACGGCGAAGGCCGGTTCGGTGGTGTTCTTCGACTGCAACACGATGCACGGCTCGAACAGCAATATCTCGCCGTGGCCGCGGGCCAACGTGTTCATGGTCTACAACAGCATGGAAAACACCTTGAATCCGCCCAAGTACGGGCTGACGCCGCGTCCCGAGCACATCGCGACGCGCAAGGGTTTCAAGGCCGTGACGCCGTTGGACACCTTGAAGCTGGTGGGCGGCTAGCCGACCTGCTGGCGGCGCCTTCCAAACCCGGGCCTGGCCCGGGTTTTTTCATGCCGGCGCCGGGAAGCGTGCCGCGAGGGAAATGGCCGCGCTGTCTGCTATTCTTTCGCGGACCCTTTCGCCGACTTTCGCCGACCTTCCGCCGCCATGTCCGCCAGTATCCTCAGCTTGCATATCTACCCCATCAAATCCTGCGCAGGTATCGACCTGACGGAGTCTTCCATCGACCGTGCCGGATTGGCGAACGACCGCCGCTGGATGCTGGTCGGGGACGACGCCCAGTTCATGACCCAGCGGCAATGGCCCGCGATGGCGTTGATCCGCACGGCGCTCACGGCCGACGCGTTGCGCCTGTCCGCGCCCGGCATGCCGGATCTGGATGTGCCATTTGACGAGTCCGGCCTTGAGCCGGGGTCGGAAACCGTGGCGGTCTGGAGCGACACCATTTCCGCCAGGCGTGAAAGCGCTGCCGTCGGCCAGTGGTTTTCGGACTTTCTCAAGACGCCTTGCCGCTTGTTGAAGGTGGATGCCACCGCGCAGCGCAACGCCAAGCCTGACTGGGTGTCTCGCTGGGCCGACGCGCATCCCGACTTGGCGGAGGCTTTCACCGGCGAGCATCACTTCGGTTTCGCCGACGGTTTCCCGTTGCTGATCGCCAACCAGGCGTCGCTTGACGACCTGAACGCCCGCTTGCAGGCCAAGGGCGTGGCACCCGTGCCGATGGACCGTTTCCGGCCCAATATCGTGGTCGAGGGCGAATGGGAAGCCTTCGAGGAAGACCATACCGCCATGATCACGGCGGCCGGTGTCCGGATGGGGTTCGTCAAGCCGTGCACCCGGTGTTCGATCCCTGACATCGACCAGCGGACGGCTTTGCAGCATGACGAGCCCGGTCGCACGCTGGCGGGCTACCGGAACTTGGAGATCGGGGTGGTATTCGGCCAAAACGCCATTCTGGACGCGCCGGCTGGCGCTCGCCTGAAAGTTGGCGACGCGGTCGAGATCGAGCTGGATTTCTAAGCCGCGGCAGCAGCCTGGCCCCCGAGGGCGTCTTCGGGGCGGCAAAAATTATAGAATACCCGGTTCCAACGGCAATACCGGATGCCGGGCATCACTTTAGCAACGCTTCGCGGACCGGGCCGCGAACCAGGATATTTCTATCATGCAACGCATCATGCTGCGGGCAAAGCTGCACCGCGTCACGGTCACCGAAGCCGACCTTCACTACGAAGGGTCTTGTGGCATCGACGAAGACCTGCTGGACGCTGCCGGCATGCGCGAGTTCGAACGCATCGAACTCTACAACGTCACCAACGGTGAACGTTTCGACACCTACATCATCAAGGCGGCCCGCGGCAGCGGCGCCATTTCGTTGAACGGCGCCGCGGCGCGCCGGGCCCAGGTCGGCGATTTGCTGATCATCTGCACCTACGGCCCCATGTCCGAAGAAGATTCCGCCACGCACAAGCCGCAAGTGGTATTGGTGGATGACGCGAATCGCGTCAAGGAAATCCGCAAGTTCCCGGCCTGACGCCGGGCCGGGCGCAGCGCCGCCTTCGGCCAAGCCGAACGACGCTGCGTCAACTCAGAACCGTTTCATCATGAGCTTCCAGGTCACCATCCAACCCAGCAAGCATCAATTCCCGGTCGAGCCCGGCCAGACCGTGCTCGACGGCGCCTTGGCGGCCGGCATCGTGCTGCCCTATAGCTGTCGCAACGGCGCGTGCTCCACCTGCAAGGGCAAAGTGGTGTCCGGGGAGTTCGATGCCGGGCAGTATCCCGCCCAGATCCTGTCGCCGGAGGAATTGGCGGACGGCTACACGCTGTTCTGCCAGGCCCGTCCCGAGTCGGACATGGTGGTCGAGTCCACCGAGGTCCGCCTGGCCAGCGACATCCAGATTCGCAAGCTGCCGTCGCGCGTGCAGACGCTTGAGCGCGTGGCGCCCGACGTCACCGTCATCAAGCTGCAATTGCCCGCCTCGGAACAGTTCCGCTACTACGCGGGGCAGTACATCGAGGTCATTCTGAAGGACGGCCGCCGCCGCAGTTATTCGATGGCCGGCGCGCCGCACACCGGCAGCCCGCTGGAACTGCATATTCGGCACATGCCGGGCGGACTGTTCACCGACCACGTTTTCGGCGCGGGCGACACGCAGATGAAAGAGCGCGAGATCCTGCGCCTGGAAGGGCCGTTCGGCTCGTTCTTCCTGCGCGAAGACAGCGACAAGCCGATTGTCCTGCTGGCCAGCGGCACGGGTTTCGCGCCGGTGAAGGCCATCGTGGAACACATGATCCACAAGAGCATCAACCGTCCCGTCACCCTGTACTGGGGCGGCCGTCGTCCGCGCGACCTGTACATGGACGCGTTGGCGCAGTCCTGGTCGAGCCAGCTGCCGGGGTTCACCTATGTTCCGGTCGTGTCCAATGCGCTGCAGGAAGACGAATGGACGGGCCGCACCGGCTTCGTCCACGAGGCCGTCATGCAGGACATCGCCGACCTGTCCGGCCACCAGGTCTATGCCTGCGGCACGCCCCTGATGGTGGATGCGGCCCGGCGTGAGTTCAGCACGCAGAACGGTCTGCCGCCCGAAGAGTTCTACGCGGACGCGTTTACGTCCGAAGCCGACCTGGCGAAAGCCGCGTCGTAACCGAACGGCACAGGCATGGGGGGCGGAATTCACAAGCGGAAAAGCTTCGTGACTTCCGCCCCTTTTTACCGCAGGGCCGTCCCAAGGTAAAAACGCCCCCTTTGGGGGCAGCAAGCACGCAAAGCGTGCGCGGCGTGGGGGCTTTTTTACCGCAGGGCCGTCCCAAGGTAAAAACGCCCCCTTTGGGGGCAGCAAGCACGCAAGGCGTGCGCGGCGTGGGGGCTTTCTTTTAGACATAGGCGAAGGCAAATCGGCGGGGTAAACTGCCCTGGCAGCGGCTTGCCAGGGGGGGCGGACATCGGGTCCGCGGACCGATTTGGCACGCAAGGAGCAATGCGGGCATGAAAGTAGCGGTATTGGGTAGCGGCATTATCGGAATCTCCAGCGCCTGGTGGCTAAGCCAGGCCGGCCATGACGTCGTGGTCATTGATCGCTGCACCGGTCCCGCGCAGGAAACCAGCCTGGCCAATGGCGCACAGATCTCCGTGTCGTATGCCGAACCCTGGGCCAATCCGCAGGCTCCGTTCAAGCTGCTCAAATGGATGTTCCAGGACGACGCGCCGCTGCTATTCCGCCCGCAACTGGATTGGCGGCAATGGATGTGGGGCTTGTCCTTCCTGCGCGAATGCCTGCCCAGCCGCCTGGCGCCCAACATCCGCGCCATGGTCCGCATGGCGGAATACAGCCGCGCCACCCTGCGTGGCATGCGCGCCGAGCTCGGCATCGAATACGACCACCTTGAACGCGGCATCCTGAATTTCTACCGGGACCCGCACGAATTCGAAAATTCCCAGCGGGCCGCCGGGCTGATGCGCGATTTCGGCGTCGAGCGCCGTGTGGTCACGGCCGACGAGGTCATCGCCATCGAACCGGCCCTGGCGCCGCACCGGCAGACGATTGTCGGGGGCGACTACACCCCCGAAGATGAAAGTGGCGACGTGCATCTGTTCACGGTCGCGCTGGCCGAACGATGCGTCCGCGCCGGCGTGGAATTTCGCTACAGCACGCGGGCCACGCGCCTGTTGACGCAGGGCGGCACCGTGCAAGGCGTTGAAATCATTGAACCTGATGGCCGATACGGCTCGGTCGCGGCCGACGCCTACGTCGTCGCCATGGGCAGTTTCAGCCCCAATATGCTGCGTCCGCTGGGCGTCCCCTGCAACGTCTATCCGGCCAAGGGCTATTCCGCGACGTTCCCGGTGCTGAAGCCCGACGCCGCGCCCACGGTCAGCTTGACGGACAGCAGCCACAAAATCGTGTTCTCGCGCCTGGGCGACCGGCTGCGCATGGCTGGCACCGCAGAGCTCTCGGGATATTCCCGGGGCCTGAACACCAGCCGCTGCGAAGCCTTGACTCGCCTGGCGCAAGAACTCTTTCCCGACGCGCTCGATTTTGGGCGCGTCAGTTATTGGTCGGGCTTGCGCCCGTCCACTCCTTCGAATGTGCCCATCATCGGTCGTAGCCGTATCCCCAATTTGTATATCAATACGGGACACGGTACGCTCGGCTGGACGATGGGTGTTGGCTCGGGCCGGGCACTGGCCGATCTGCTCAGCGGACGGCGGCCAGAACCGGAATTCCCTTTTCTTGGTCTATGAACCTATGAAGAATCTGCAATTGGCGGGCGTTGCCCGCGCGATGTTCGCCAGCCGGCGTGCATGGGTATTCGGCGCCGCCATGGCAATGGCGGGCGTGGCGAATGCCGCTCCAGTCGAAATCCAGGTCTGGCACACGCTGTCGGACGCGAACAAGGCCGAGTTCGAAAAACTGGCCAAGCAGTACAACAAAGAGCAGGACCAGGTCAGCGTCAAGCTGCGCGGATTCGCCTCGCAGGACGCGCTTGAGCAAGAGGCCGTCACGGCGGCCAAAGCGAAGAAAGCGCCCAATCTGGTCCAGCTGACCGACAACCATTCGCCTGAAGTCGTGGCCCAGCACAAGGCCATCCTGCCGATGTACGAATTGCTGGCCAAGTACCCGATCAAGGACCTGAACTGGTTCGTGCCGGCTACCAGCAGCTTCACGCGCGACGGCAAAGGCCGCTTGCTCGCCTTCCCCTGGATGGCCGAAGTGCCCGTGATGTTCTACAACACCGCGGCCTACAAGAAGGCGGGTCTCGACCCCAACAATCCGGCGCGCACCTGGAATGGCTTGCAGGCCGAACTGCTGAAACTGCGCGACGTGGCGGACATCGATTGCCCCTACGCCTCCAGCGATCAGGTCACTGTCCACCTGGAGAACCTGGCGCCGATCAACGGCCAGCAGTTCACCAGCAATAACAACGGACTGGACGCCATCACCAAGAAGAGCGCGGCGCCTGCCATGCAGTTCGATACGCTCTACATGCGCCATATCTCGCTGATGGTCAGCTGGAAGCGTTCGCTGCTGTTCATGGCGCACACTGGCGACGCCGCGGCCGACAAGCTGTTCGCCAAGGGCGAGTGCGCGGTGCTGACCGCCAATTCCGGCGCTTTCGGCACGTTCCTGACCACCAAGTCGCTGTCGTTCGGCGTCGCGCCGGTGCCTTACTACGATCAAGCCACCAAGTCTGCCGGCCAGCCGTTCGTCAGCGGTTCCGCGCTGTGGGCGCTCGAAGGCCGTCCGCAAGCCGAAGAAAAGGCAACTGCGCAATTCCTGGCCTGGCTGTCCAAGCCGGTCGTCGCCGCCGAATGGCACCAGCGCACCGGTTTCTTGCCGCTTACCGAAGCGGCGTTCCGCGCGTCGGACGTGTCGTTCTACAAGAGCATCCCGGGCGCGCAAGCCGTGATTGCTTCGATGAGCTCGCGTCCCGCCAGCAATAGCCGCGGCTTCCGCATGGCGAACTACACCCGCATCGAACCCGTGCTGAACCAGCAACTGAACGATGCCTTCGAAGGCAAGGTGCCGCCCGTGTCGGCGCTGAACAACGCCGCGACGCAGGCACGCAGCATCGCCGCGCAGCGTTGATCCTCCAGGCCTGAGCCGGCGGCGCTGACGCCCGCCGGTTCCACCGCAAGAACCCGGTCCCAGGACCGGGTTTTTTTTGGCCGTCTATCGCGCTTTCGCCGGGGGCGGATCAAAGCATCCATGCGTACATGCCAGTCTGGCGGCGCGCCAACCCCTCGTCCACCATGCCGTTCATGCGTACCGCTTCCGGTGCGCCCTTCGCTTGCGGTGAGGCATGGTTCGAATTCTCTTCCTGTTGGCAAGCCTGTCCAGCCTGGGCGCTTGCACAAGCTGGCCGGCCAAAGGCGACCCTGGCGCTTCGTGGCAGGCGGCCGAGCCTGCTGCTGGCGGTTTCCGATTTGACTGGCGCCTGTCAGGGGACCCCGCCGTCGCGCCTGTCCAGGTGTTCGATAACGGCCGGGAAGTCTGGCTGCAATTCGCGCCCGGCCAGGCCTTGCCCGCGGTGTTCGGCGTACGCGGAGATGGCGAACATGCCTTGCCCTATGTGCGCCGCGACCCGTATGTAGTGGTCAAGGGCGAGTGGGGAGTATTGCGCTTTCGAGGCGGACGTTTGGCGGCCAGGGCAGAGCGCGAGGACGACATGGCTCGCATCGCGGACGCATCGGTGCACGCGGTACCGCTGGCGGCGCCGGGCGTCGGGGCCCTGGCGGCCGACGGGCCGTTGGCGGCGGGCGGGCGGTTAACGGTTGAGGCCCCGGCCGTCGCAGCCGCTCCGGCGTTGGTCCTGCCGCCACTGCCCACCGCGGCGACAGCGACGTATCGTGCCGCCCCGCCGGACGCCACGCTTCGGGCGGTACTGGCCCGTTGGGCAGACGGTTCGGGCTGGACATTCCAACCGCAGCATTGGGCGGTAGACGTCGACATTCCGTTGTCCGCGTCCGCGGATTTTCCGGGTGACTTCAAATCCGCCGTCCGCGACCTGCTTGCCGCCACCGAACTGGCCGAAAAACCGTTGCAACCGTGCTTCTACGGCAACCAGGTGCTGCGCGTCGTCCCGCTCGCCCAATCCTGCTCACGCACGGCATCGCCGCAAGGAGGCGGGGCATGACGATCAAACAGATGATGTGCGTGGTGGCGTGCGGGGTGCTGGGCGGTTGCACTACATCGCAGCAGGTGACGACCCTGAACCGGGCTGCCAATGAGCGGCAAGCAGTGCTGGCGAATCGCCATCAGGCTTTCGCCGAGGGTTTGTCGGACAGACAGGCGCGCATCGCGGCGCAGGATGTCGCCGCGCCGTGGATAGCCGGCAAACCGCAGCCGCTGGCGCGTGCCGTGTCGCTGCCGCCGGCGCTGCGCGAGAACGTGCCGACCACGCTGATGCTCGCCGACGAGGCCGACCTGCCCGCAATGGCGCAGCGCCTGGGCGCCGCCACCGGCATTCCGGTTCGGGTGCGCCCCGACGCCTTGCTTCCGCTTGAACAGTTCCTGCCGCGCCTCGCCGTGGATACCGGGCTGTCGGCGCCGTCTGCCGTCCGCTTCGAGGTGCGCGACGGGCCCTTGCCGCTTGCGGATCTTCTGGATGCGCTGGCCGCACGGTTCTCAGTGCATTGGCGCTACGTCCGCGACGCGCTTGAGTTCTATCGCACCGAAACCCGGGTGTTCGACGTGCGAGCGCTGTCGCTTGCCAGCACGGTCGATGTGCGTTTGGGCCGGTCCGGCAGCGCAGAGGGGGAGGGGTTCGAAAGCACGTCCAACACCACCCTGTCCGCGAAGGAACACAACGCGTTGGCCGTTCTGCGCGCCAGCATCATCCCGTTCCTGACCCGGTCGGGCCTGGTGGCGGACGCGGTGGACGGCGCATCGTCGCTGGTGGTCACCGACACGCCCGAGGCGCTGGAGCGCGTTGCGCACTATCTGGACCGCGAGAACAAGGCGTTGACGCGCCGCGTGCGGCTGGTCTTCGAGGAAATCACCGTCATCGTCAGGCAATCGGCGTCCGGCGGCATGGACTGGAACGCGCTTTACGCCGCGGCAAGCAGTTCGGCGCGCATGGCTTTTCCTGCGGCGGCACCCATCGGGGCGGGCCTGCTCGAAGCTGGCGTGGGCCAGGGGCCGTTCGACGGCTCGCGCGCGGTCGTCTCGGCGCTAAGCACGATGGGCGCGATCGTGCGGCATCGCAAAGTGCCTGTCCTGACCTTGAACCGCCGGCCGGTCACCCATGCAATCCGCACCACGTTCTCGTATATCGACCGAGTGCAAAGCACCGCCGTTCCGGGGACGACGGCGGGTGGGGCGAACGGGTCGTTGCCTGCGGTATCCATCAGCCAGAAGGAAGAAACCGTGGGTTCTTTCCTGACGCTGTTGCCGGACATTCAGGAAGACGGCCAGATCCTCCTGTCCGTTGCCTACGACAACGCGGTTGCACAACCGCTGAAGACCATCACTTTTGGAGAGCGCGGCAACCAGGTACAGGTCCAGCAGATCACGATCGACGGCAACGGCACCGTCCAGCAAATCGAATTGCGGCCGGGCCAACCCGTCATCCTGTCCGGCTTCGACCGTAGCCAGGACGAGCACGATCGCCAACGCCTGGCGCCGGGTCTGCCACTGGTTACGGGCGGACAAGACAGCGCCGCCCAGGAGCGCGAGACCACGCTGGTGCTGGTCACGGCGCAGGTCGAAGAAGGGTACTGAGGCCGCGCCATGAACCGAGCTCCCCATTTCCTCCTGGTCGATTGCGCGGGTGCAGATCGCAAGCTGGCGTTCGGCTTGCACTGGCTGGTGTTGATTGGCTCCGACGTGTCCGGATTGGCTCGCGCCCGTGGACGGCGGTTGCGGGCGACCCATGTCGTCGTCGGCGGGTCGCCGGCCACCGTGGCGGGCTATGGCAGGCTGCGCTCAACCTGGCGACGTGGTCCGCAGGCGGCGGCGTCGCGTCGTGGCAGGGCGCCTCATATCCAGGCTGCGGCGCAACTCTATGCCTTGTTGTACCCAGAGGGCGGCCTTTGCCTGATACCGCTTCCAGAAGGGCGTTACTGGCTGGTCGCGGCGCAAGAAGGCTCGGTGCTGTCGCAGGCTGACAAGCTGTTCGATTCACACAGCGAAGCGCTGCATGCGCAGGCGCGCTTGCGGGAACAGCGCCCCGCCTTGGAAGAGCATGATGCCGATCTGGTATGGGCAGCGTTGTCGCAGGCCGTGGAATCCGGCGCGCGGTTGAACGTGCTGCCGTCCCGTTGGGCCGCCATGCCGCTTGCCCTGCGCCTGTTCCTGATATGCGTGGGGCTATCCGCCGCTGCGCCGCCGCTATGGCATGGCCTATCGGCGCGGGTCTTCCCACGCAAACCGGAAGCGCCTGCCCAGAAGGCGGCAGACCAGGTGGACCCCTATCTGGCGATGCTGGAAGGCACGCCCGCGCACGTGCCCACCGATCTTTCCGGTTTGCTGCGTGCAGTGGGAAAGCTCCCCATTCAGGTGCAAGGGTGGGCGCTACGCCACGCGCAGTGCGATGCCGGCCAGAAGGCCTGGAGTTGTTCGGCGCGCTATGCGCGGGCACATCCCCTTGCCACGAATCAATTGCTGCATGCACGGCTACCCGAAGGGTGGCAGGTGGCATTCAAGCCGCTGGACGCCGCCACGCTGTCTTGGCGCGTCGCGGCCGACGGCGTGCCCTTGGCACGGTTGACGTTGCCGACCGCGCTGCGCGTGGATACCGAGCTGGTCGCGGCGCTGCAGCGGTTGCAGCCGGCGTTTGCTTCCGTCGCGTTGGATCCGGCCGTGGCCATGCCGCTGCCTCCGTCGCTGGCGGTGGAGCCGCCTGCGCCTTCCGTGGTGACCCGCCCGACTGTCCGGCGCCGTGCGGTGCGCCTGTCCGGGCCATTGCGTTCCTTCGCGTTATTGCCCGGCCTCCTTCCCGTAGTGCGCTGGTCGCGCCTGACGCTGGATGTGCAGCCACAACCCCAGCCCAGCCTGGTCGCCAGCACGCTGGTCGCCGAATTGCATGGAGAACTGTATGAGCAGGAATAGGTTTGCACCGGGGCGCGTGGCGTTCTATGTCGGCATCGCGTGGGTCATGGCCGCGGGAGCCGCCGCCGCGTCCGCACCGTCGGCGCACGATTCGCCGTCGCCCGACGAGGCGCAGGCGTGGTCCGAGGTCGAGACGGTGCGCACGCTGCTGCGCGCCGATGCCGCGGCCGCCCTGGCCGATTGCCGGATGCCCGGCATTTGCCAATCCGGCCCGGCGTCTATCGCCTCGACCGAAGCCAGCATCCGGGCGCCAGACGAAATCCGCGTGGCCGCGATATTCGGGGTCGCCCGGCGCCTGAGCGCCGACGTGGTCGTCAACGGCGCCATGCTGCGCTATCAGGCGGGCCGCGCGGCGCCCGTCGCGGGGGCCATTTCGGCAACCGCGGCCGGCTACCAATTGCTGGCCATCGAAGGCGCTTGCGTGCGCTTGCGCAGGGACACCAAGATTCACACCGCCTGCTTAAGCGCCGAGAGGGCCGGGCCATGAATCGCGTCCTGACGCCCGCGCCGGCATCGCTGCCGCGCGAACTGCATTCCGCCGACGACATCTTCGGCCTGGCCCCGGCCTTTTCCCGGGCGTTAAGCCGGGAATTCGATCTGGCCTCGTTGGCCGGCCGGCTGTGTCCCGTGCTGCTGGAAAGCGGCGATGCCGTCATCTTCGCCGTCAAGGAATACCTTCAGGGCGATCCCATCGACGAGGTCGAGCGGTTGGTGCGCGCGGGAGGATACCGGCTGGCCCAGCCGACTCGTTACGCGCTGCCGGCGCCCTTGCTGCTGATGGTCTCGCGCGGGCAATTGACGGCAGCGGGCCGCAGCCCGCGAGGCGTCGGCAGGCAAGCCGAACGTGCGTCCGCCCTTGCCGCGCTCTTCCTGGATATCGTGCGCTGGGGCGTGTCCCAAGGCGCGAGCGATGTGCACATCAACGTGAACCGGCGTCACCAGGCCTGCGACATCCGCTACACCATCAACGGGGAATACGTCGCCACCGAGCGGTTTTCCGGCTTGTCCAATGCGACATTGCTGGAAGTGCTGGCGGTGGCATGGATGGATGTGCGCGGCGGCAATGGCGCCGTGTTTGATCCTGCGCTGGAACAGCAGGGGCGTATCGCGCTGACGGTGGACGCCGCGCCGCTGGTGCTCCGGTGGGCATCGCTGGCTACTGATGCGGGGCCGTCGGTCTGCCTGCGCATCCTGCGCCTGGATGCCGCGGCCGATGGCGACTTGCACGCGCTGGGATATCTGCCTGCCCAGATCGAAACCCTGCTGCGCGCCCGTGAGCGCGAAGGGGGCGCCATCGTGCTGGCGGGCGTCGTCGGATCGGGAAAGTCCACCACTATCGCGACGTTGATGCGCGGCATCGCCGCCACCCGCAAGGTCATCACGCTGGAGGACCCGGTCGAATACGTCATCGCCAACGCCTTGCAAAATACGCTGGGCAGCGCCTTGGCCGAATCCGCCTGGCCGGCGTTTGACGCCAAGCTCAAGACCATCAAACGCTCGGCCATGAACGATCTGCTGATCGGTGAAATCCGCGATGTCGACACCGGTCGCGCCTTCATGGATCTTGCGGGTTCGGGCGTCAGCCTGTACGCCACGACACATGCGGGTTCCGCGGCGCTGATCCCCGAACGCCTGGCGTCGGACGCGATTGGCGTATCGCGCGATTTTCTTGCGACACCGGGCATTCTGAAGCTGCTCGTCTACCAGACGCTATTGCCTCGCTTATGCGCGGCATGCGCATTGCCGCTGGAAAGCTTGTGGCGAGGGCGCAGGCAACATCCGGATGCGGTGCCGGACTGGCAGGCCTGGGCCGCCGGGATGCAGCGGACGTACCGGCTGGAACCTCAGGCGGCCAAGGTCAGGAACACGGTGGGGTGCGGCGCCTGCCGCAGGCCCCAATTACCGGAGCTCAACGGCATCGCAGGGCGCAGCGTCGCAGCGGAGCTGATCGAACCCGACCGCGTGGAGGGGTTTCTGGAGCGTGTGCGCCTACGCGACAACCTTGGCCTGGCGCGAAGCGCGCAATCGGTGGACGCCGGCTTGGCGGGAAGCGATGCCCCCGGGCGTGGCATACGGGCGCTGGACTGCGCCCTGCACAAAGTGAATGCCGGGGAAGTCGACCCCAGGGCATTGCTGCGCCGATTCGACCTCGCGATCTCGCCACAGGCTTGGGGTGCGACATCCGCCCGTACCGGCACCGGGCTGGAGGCGCGCGCATGATCCGCCTTTTGCCGCGCCTTGATGCGCTGCGCTTCCGGTCCGGGCGCGCGGACTACTACGAGTATCTGGCGGACCTGGTCGAAGGCACGCAGGGGCGCAAAAGCCTGCGCGATATTTTCGCGGACGATGCGCGCCGTTATGGGCTACGTACTGTGCGCGGGCGCCTGTCGCATTACTGGGCCGGCGCTTATCCGGAAGCGGGCGGCGACCTTGGCGTCGCGTGGTCCGGCACGCTGCCCTCCGAAGAATGTCTGCTGCTGACTTGCGTCCAGGAAGAGGGGGGCGATCTTGCCGAGGCGCTGCGCGACCTGGCTCGTGCGGTGCGGCTGGGTGGGGACGCCTGGGTGGCCTTGGTGTCGGCGGCGGCAGCAGGCGTGGCCGCTATGACGGTCGCCCTTGCCCTGTTGTGCGCCATCCCGTTCTTCAGCGTGCCGCGTCTGCAGCAGGTCTTCCAGATGGTGCCGGCGGAAGACTACGGGCGTCTGACACGCGGATTGTTCGCCTTGGCCCAGGTGCTGCGGCAATGGCTGCTGCTGTGGCTGGTGCTTGGCGTCGGTATCGCGCTGCTGAGCTTGTGGTCGCTGCCTAACGTCGCGGGGGCATTCCGGGCCGGACTCGACCGCTGGCTGCTATGGCGGTTGTACCGCGATTTTCAAGCCATCCGCTTCCTCTGCCTGCTATCAGTGCTGGTTCGACAGCACGGCGCCGCCGATACCCGCCTGCGCCACGCTTTGGCGGTCCAGGCCCGGCATGCGCGGCCATGGATGCACGCGCACCTCCAATCGATGTTGGGCCGTCTCGACGGCGGCGCCATTGGCCCCGAGATATTCAGCACGGGGCTGCTGGATGACGAAACGTGGTGGTACATGGCCGACATGACGGATGCACTGGGGTTGGAGACCGGTCTGGCGCGGGTCCGCGAACGCGTCGAATCGCGGCTGCTGGCAAGGGTGCGGCGGCAGGCAGCGGCGCTGCGCTGGGCGCTTCTCATCGCGTCGCTGGCAACCGTGTTGGGCGTCACGCTTTGGCACTACGCCGTCATCGACGAACTGCGCCGGGCGCTCACCAATTTTTATGCAAGCCAATAGCTTGCCGCGCGCTGCCGCATCGCCGGATCCCCGCGCGCATGCGTGTCCCATTCATTCAACGGAGGGTTTGATGCAACAGGTTCTGAAGTTTCAATCCGGCGCAAAGCGCCAACGCGGATTTTCCTTGATGGAAGTGTCGATCGTGACGGCCATCGTCTTACTGATCGCGATCGTCGGAATCCCCGCGATCGGGGCTTATGTCATCGAAAACAAGGTGCCCAAAGTCGGCGAAGAGCTTCAACGCTTCATCGCCAGCATGAAAATCAACGCCCAGGGCGGAGGCGTCACGCCTTATACGGGGCTGGATACCGGCGCCATGGCCAACGCGCTGCGCGATTCCAGCGTGCTGGCCGTTCAGGGCAGCGGGGCGTCGGCGCGTATCGCGCACGGACTGGGCGGCAGCGGAACCGGCCGCAATGGCATTGTCGAAGTGGTTGCCACCGCCCTGGGCGGCGCCGGGCTCGGCTCCGCGTTCACGGTCACGCTCACCAACGTCAGCCATGCGGCCTGCCCGGCCCTGGCTTCCGTATTGCAGCGGGTCTCCGAGACGATATCCATCGGCGGCAATTCCGGCGCCAAGATCGTGAAAGACGCGCTTGCCACGCCTCCTGTGCCGTACCGGGCCGCATTGGCCCAGGCCCAATGCAGCCAAGGCGAGGTCAACACTTTCGCCTTCACCGCGAAATGAGGCGCTGCTCCTTGCCGGAACGCGCGGCTGGTGGTCGCGGCCGTCAGCGCGGGTTCTCGCTGGCAGGCTTGGCGTTGGCGCTGGCATTGATTTCCGTGACCGCGATTTGGGCTTCCAATCAACTTGTCCATCGGATCGAGGATGCGGCGGCGCGCTCGGCGGGGGTGTGGATGGCGCAGGTCCGGCAGGCGGCTGCCGGCATGCTGGCGCGGCATTTCGACGCGCTGGCCAAGGGGCAGATGCCCAACGATGCCACGGGCGCGCCGCTGTTCGCGGATCCGCAATCCCCCACGGTGGCGGAACTGCGCGCCTTGGCGCACCTGCCGGTCGACTTCCCTGAACACTCGGCGCTGGGGTTTGGCGCGCAAATCCGCGTGCGGAAAGGAGGGGGCTGCCCTGGTGAACGGTGCAGGATCGACGCTCTGGTCTACAGCGCCACGCCGCTATTGAAACGGGGGACGCGGTCGGCTGACCTGGTCGGCATCGCTTCCGTCATCGAGGCCGCAGGCGGCTATGGCGGGGCCGTCTGGCCCGACACCCCGTGGCAGGCTCGGGGGTCGGCATTCCGGTTCGAAAACCCGCTGATGCCAGACGCGCCCACGTATCCGCCCGGCACGCTGGCTCTGTGGGCGGGGGCGGGGGCCGAACTGGGGGCGGATAGCCCTCCCGCGTTTCCTGACCTTGATCCGTTCGTCCGCATTGGCGACGCGCGCGACCCGGCATTGAGCGGATCGCTGACCGTCGCGGCGTCCATCGCAACGGGCGCCTACCTGAGCGTGGGCGGGCGAGCCCAGCCCGGGCTTGGCTGCGGTCTTGCCAACGGAACGATCGCCAGCACGCAAGCTGGCGAGCTGCTGGCCTGCCAGTCTGGCGTCTGGCAACCCGCCAGCGGCGGGTTCGGGGGGGCGTTCAGCAGTAATAATCGGTTCGGATGCCGGCATTATTCCGGGCAGTCGACGGCGAATCCACGCACCGGGGATTGCTCGTGTCCGGCCGGGTACCTGCCGGTCATCGTATCCGCGGGCGGAAAGTGGACCGAAACAGAGGGGTGGACCACCGGCTACGTGTGCGTCCGCTAGGGGGGCGATCCCTTGGCTCCGCGCTTTTTCGCCAACCCTCTATAATCAAAGATTCGCCTAAATCCTGCGTCATCCACGATGAAATCCTCTGAGATTCGCCGCCAGTTCCTGCAATTCTTCAAGTCGAAGGGGCACACCATTGTTCCTTCGTCGTCGCTCGTCCCCGGCAACGACCCGACCTTGCTCTTCACCAATTCGGGCATGGTTCAGTTCAAGGACGTCTTCACCGGCAAGGAATCGCGGTCGTACACGCGCGCCACATCGTCGCAGCGCAGTGTGCGCGCCGGCGGCAAGCACAACGACCTTGAAAACGTGGGCTACACCGCCCGCCACCATACGTTCTTCGAAATGCTGGGCAATTTCAGCTTCGGCGACTACTTCAAGCGCGATGCCATCCAATACGCCTGGGAACTGCTGACGCAGGTCTACAAGCTGCCGGCGGAAAAGCTGTGGGTCACGGTGTATCAGGAAGACGACGAGGCCTACGACATCTGGGCCAAGGAAGTCGGCGTGCCGACCGAGCGCATCATCCGCATCGGCGACAACAAGGGCGCGCGCTACGCCTCCGACAACTTCTGGCAGATGGCCGACACCGGCCCTTGCGGCCCTTGCTCGGAAATCTTCTTTGACCACGGCCCGGAAATCTGGGGCGGCCCCCCGGGATCGCCCGAGGAAGACGGCGACCGCTACATCGAGATCTGGAACCTGGTGTTCATGCAGTTCGAGCGCGACGCCGCGGGCAACATGCCGCGCCTGCCGCGTCCCTGTGTCGATACCGGCATGGGTCTGGAGCGCATCGCTGCTGTCCTGCAGGGCGTGCATTCCAATTACGAAATCGACCTTTTCCAGAAGCTGATCCACGCCGCCGCTCGCGAAACCGGCATCAACGACCTGGAAAACAATTCGCTCAAGGTCATCGCGGACCACATCCGCGCGTGCTCCTTCCTGATCGTCGACGGCGTGATCCCCAGCAACGAAGGCCGCGGATACGTGCTGCGCCGCATCGTGCGCCGCGCGCTGCGCCATGGCTACAAGCTGGGCCAGACCAAGCCCTTCTTCCACCGCCTGGTGCCGGATCTGGTCGCCGAAATGGGCGAGGCCTATCCGGAACTGGCTGCCATGGCCGACCGCGTGGCGCAGGTGCTCAAGCAGGAAGAAGAGCGCTTCGGCGAAACGCTCGAACACGGCATGCGCATCCTGGACACGGCCCTGGCCAATGTGACCAAGGGCGGCGTGCTGGACGGCAACACGCTCTTCACGCTGTACGACACCTACGGTTTCCCCGTGGACCTGACCGCCGACATTTGCCGCGAACGCGAAGTGGACATCGACATGGCTGGCTTCGAGGTCGCCATGGAACGCCAGCGCGACCAGGCTCGCGCCGCGGGCAAGTTCAAGATGGCCGAAGGCCTCAGTTACGAAGGCGCCGCGACGCGCTTCGAAGGCTACGAAAAGCTGGAGCTCGACAACGTCAAGGTCACCGCCCTGTACGTCGATGGCACCCAGGTGCAGGAAGTGAAAGCCGGCCAAAGCGCCGTGGTCGTGCTGGACGCCACCCCGTTCTACGCGGAATCCGGCGGCCAGGTGGGCGACACCGGCTTGCTCGAAGCGGATGGCGTGCGCTTCGCCGTCGGCGACACCCTGAAGATCCAGGCCGGCGTGTCCGGTCATCACGGGGTGCTGGAATCCGGTTCGCTGTCGGTGGGCGATACCCTGCTGGCCCGCGTTGACGCGGTCCGCCGGGCCCGCACGATCCGCAATCACTCGGCCACTCACTTGATGCACAAGGCCTTGCGCCAGGTGCTGGGCTCGCACGTGCAGCAGCGCGGCTCGCTGGTGGATCCCGACAAGACCCGTTTCGACTTCGCGCAGGATGCGCCAATGACCGCCGAGCAGATCGCGCGCGTTGAAGCCATCGTTAACGCCGAAGTCCTGGCCAACCAGCCAACCGTGGCCCAGGTCATGGCCTATGACGACGCGGTCAAGGGCGGCGCCATGGCGCTGTTCGGCGAAAAATACGGCGATACCGTGCGGGTGCTGGACATCGGCTTCTCGCGCGAACTCTGCGGCGGCACGCACGTCAGCCGCACGGGCGACATCGGCCTGTTCAAGATCATCTCCGAAGGTGGCGTGGCCGCGGGGGTGCGCCGCATCGAGGCCATCACCGGCGACAACGCGCTGGCTTGGGTGCAGAACCAGAACGCCTTGCTGACCCAGATCGCGGGCATGCTGCGCAGCACGCCGGCCGATGTGCCGGCGCGCATCGCGCAAGTGCAGGATCAGGTCAAGGCGCTGGAAAAAGACCTGGAACAATCCCGCAACAAGCTGGCCGCCAGCGCGGGTAACGACCTTGCCGCCAGCGCGGCAGTCGACGTCAAGGGCATCAAGGTGCTCGCCGCCAGCATCGGCGACGTGGACCCCAAGGCCTTGCGCGGCATGGTCGACAACCTGAAAGACCGCCTGAAGCCGGCTATCGTGCTGCTTGCCACCGGTTCCGCCGACGGCAAGATCAGCGTGGTGGGTGGCGTTACGGCCGATCTGACCGACCGCATCAAGGCCGGTGACCTGGTGGGCTTCGTGGCCAGCCAGGTGGGCGGCAAGGGCGGTGGCCGCCCCGACATGGCCATGGGCGGCGGCACCGACCTCGCTGCCTTGCCCGCGGCGATCGCCGGCGTGCAGAAGTGGGTGGAAGAGCGTCTCTGATGGGTGCCGACACCAGCCTCGATGCGGGCGCGCAAGCGCCTGCTTTCGAGCAGGAAGTGGATGCCAGCGGCCTGACGTGCCCCTTGCCCATCCTGCGCGCCAAGAAGGCCTTGGCGCAGATGGCAAGCGGCGAAGTGTTGCGCGTCATCACCACGGACCGCAACGCCATCCGCGACTTCCAGGCCTTCGCGCGGCAGACCGGCAACGCGCTGGTTCTGCAGCAAGAAGACGACGGCCGGGGCGTGCACTACCTGCGCAGGCGCTGACGCGCCGACCGTCGGCGGCGTTCGCTGCCGTTCACGAAAAGGCCCGCTTTCGCGGGCCTTTTTACGTCGACGCAGGCGTGCTTACTTATGGATGGCAGCCGCCACCGCCTGCGTGATGGTGAAGTCGACCAGATCGCCTTCCTTGAGCTGCTGCAGGCGCGCCTGCATGGCGGGGTCCTTCACCTGGATCGTGCGCATGCCGCCTTGCGGGCCTTTCAGCGTGACCAGGTTGGCGCTTTTGTTGATGTGCCAGATCGCAGCCGTAATGGTCGTCTGGCGGCCCATCGCTCCCCCCGGTTTGGCGCCCTTGGCGCTGCGGTTGGCGGCGGTTTCGGTCACCACTTCAGGAGCGCCCGAGCCGGCTGGCCGCACATCGACCGCGACAGACTCGTAATAGTCCAGCGTCAGCGTGTCGCCCGGCTTGATCTGCTGGAAATTGCGGACCTCGGGGCCTGCCAGCACGTCCACGGTGTTGCCGTTGGCGCCTTGCAGCGTGATGGTGCGGGTGGCGGGGTCGACGGCGGTGACCTTGCCCGACGCCGTGGTCAATGCCGCGCCGACAACCCGGGCAGAAGCCGCGAGCGGCATCGCCAGCGTGCCCAGCAATAGGCCGGTCAGAGCCAGGCGCGCGACGGGGGTGAAGACGGATTTCTGATTCTTCATGGTGTGGCACCTCTCCAAGAGGAAGTGTTGGGAAAAAACACGGAAAAAAACGCGAGGGAAAACCGGGGGAAAGGCGAAAAAGGGGAGTGTTCCGCCCTCAGGACGAGGGCTTGAAAGCAGCAGAAGGGCGGCGCCGTTGCGGCGTAGCCGGGGGGAGCAAAGCGTCGGGTCTTGCGCAGGTCGACATAAAACCGATCTCTCCAATCGGGTTATTCTTCACACGCACTCAGGTTCAACCGCACGAAATGCAGACGCGAAGCGCGCCTGAAGGCTACACTTTCGTCTGCGGCGGGCTCCGGCCCGTATTTGTAGAATACCCGGATGCGGTGTTTTAGGATACAAATTGCGCCGCCTCGACTGATTCAGCACCTGCATTTGCCAGCCGGCTTGTTTAAGTGCTAGAATTTCCCGTTTTTCACAACTAATTCAAGGGATTACCTATGGTGGTGATTCGCCTGGCCCGCGGTGGGTCCAAGAAGCGTCCGTTTTACAACCTGGTGGCCACCGATTCGCGTAACCGTCGCGACGGCCGCTTCATCGAGCGCGTGGGTTTCTACAACCCCGTAGCTAGCGAAGGCACGGAAAACCTGCGCATTGCGCTGGATCGCGTGCAGTACTGGACCGGCACTGGCGCGCAACTGTCGCCCGCTGTCGAGCGTCTGGTCAAGGACTACTCGGCCAAGGTTTCCGCCGCAGCTTAATTGCCTGCGTCGTGCCCAAGCCGTTAGTTCAGCTGTAAAGCTACCATTCTTAGCTGTTTCATCATTACGAAGAGCGCGATACATGTCTGATGCCGCAACCTCTAACGCGGCGCCTACGGATTTGATCGAGCTGGGCCGCATCAGTGCAGCCTACGGTGTGAAAGGCTGGGTTAAGGTGCAGCCACATTCGGCCAATGCCGAAGTGCTGCTCTCAGCGTCTCAATGGTGGTTGACTCGCCCTGTGCCTGAATTGGCGCGGGGCGCTGTCGCGTCTGCGCCTGTCGCAATCAAGGTTTTGCAAGTCCGTTCGCAGGGTTCCACGGTCGTGGCCCAGCTGGCAGGCATTGCGGATCGCGATCAGGCGGAAGCCTTGCGCGGATATTCCGTGCAAGCGCCGCGCGGTTCGTTCCCCGCGCCCAAGGAAGACGAATACTACTGGGTCGACCTCATCGGTTGTTCGCTGTACACCAGCGCCAACGGTGAACCCGCGCTGATTGGCGTGGTGGACGAAGTCCTTGATAACGGCGCTCACGCCGTCTTGAAGGTCTTGTGCCAGAAGGTGGGGGCCGAAGGGCCCGAGCCTATTCTGAACGCCAAAGGCCGACCTGCCGAAATGCTTGTTCCGTTCGTACGTGCGCACATACACGCCGTCGATCTGGCTGCTCGCCGCATAGACAGCGACTGGCCGGCGGATCTTTGATGCGATTCGACGTCATTACGCTCTTTCCCGAAATGTTCGGGGTAGTGCGCGATCTGGGTGTCACCGGCCGGGCGCATGCTCAAGGCCGGTGGTCCTTGCACGCCTGGAATCCCCGTGATTTCACGCAGGACGTCCATCGCACCGTGGACGACCGTCCTTATGGCGGTGGTCCCGGAATGGTAATGATGGCGGCGCCTTTGGAAGCTGCCGTCAATGCCGCCCAGCAAGCGCGCGCAGCGCTTGGCCTGGGGCCCGCCCCGGTTGCGCTGCTGGCGCCAGTCGGCCAGCGCTACGACCAAGCCGGCGCCGAAACGCTGGCTGCAAGCGACGGGATCATCCTTATCTGCGGTCGCTACGAAGGCGTGGATCAGCGGTTCATCGAACGCTGCGTAACGCATGAGATCTCGTTGGGCGACTTCGTGTTGTCCGGCGGAGAGATTGCCGCGCTGGCAGTGATCGATGCCGCCGTGCGCTTGGTGCCAGGCGTGTTGAACGATGGCGACTCCGCGCTGCAGGATTCGTTCAACGACACCTTGTCAGGTTTGCTGGACAGCCCGCATTACACGCGTCCCGAAGTATATGAAGGCGAGTCCGTGCCTGCGCCGCTGCTTAGCGGACATCACGCCAACATCGCCCGCTGGCGACGCGAGCGTTCGCTTGCGCTGACGGCAACCCGACGCCCCGAGCTCATCGAATCGGCTCGCGCGAAAGGGTGGCTGAATAAGGCGGACGAGCGTTACCTGGCCGAATTGGCCGGCACCTACGACCCCGCTGCCGACGCGCCCAAGCGCAGGCGCAAGCCGTCGGCCAAGCCTGCCCAGCCCCCGAAGACGCCCGACGCGTCCTAGTCATTCCCCTCCTCATTCTCGGTTCCGCAAGCGTAGGGATGTTCCTAGGTTGTGGGCGTTTCGGCTGCTCTTTAGTATTGAAAATTACATGAAAATGAAATTTTCATATGTCGAACTCCCCCTCTGGCCGATCCGCTGCAGCCCTATCCGCGCCCGAGCGCCGCGCCGCCTCGCCGTCGGCTAGTGCCATGGCGGGTAGGCCGGAGTCGGCCGTCGACTTATGGCTGGGGCAGCAACTGCGCCAACTGCGCAAGCAGCAGAAACGCTCGCTGGCCGAGGTTGCCCGCGCTTGCGGCATGTCTTTGGGCTTGCTGAGCCAGATCGAGCGCGGCTTGAGTTCCGCGTCGGTAAAGGTCCTGCACATGCTGGCGCGCGAATTCAACGTCTCGGTGAATTCTCTGCTGCGCAACGCCGAGCACACGCAAAGTGAAGATGGCGGCCGCGTCGCGCGGGCCGGCACGCATCGCTTTATCGACCTGAGCGAAAAGGGCATCAGCAAAGAGATGTACACGCCGCCCGCATGCCGCAGCATGGACCTGTGCCGCGCCACGATCGAGCCCGGCGGCTCGACCGGGCAGGAGCTTTTCGTGACGGGGCAGGGCGAGCAGATCGGCGTGGTGCTCAAAGGCTCGCTCGAGCTATGGGTGGGCGACCGCGTCATGTTGCTCAATGAAGGCGACAGCTTTTGCTATGCCAGCAGCACGCCGCGCCGCTGGCGTAATCCCGGGTCGCAGACGACCGAGGTCATCTGGGCCATCTCCAACATCACTCAAGCCGCGGGGGACGACACGCAACAGGCGCCCTAAGCGCACAGCTTCCATAGCGGCGTGGCGACTCAGGGGATCGTCGCGCCACCGGGCACGCAGCGCGTCGTCCGGGTTTCTTTGCCACGATGAGGATATGTCATGAAATTCAAGACTCTGGTTGTCTCGGTATTCGCAGCATTGTCCATGGCCGCGGGCGCGCAAGCCCAGACGGTGTTGAAAGTGGGGTCCACACCCACCGGCAGTCCTTTCACCTTTCTCGACACCAAGACCAACAGCATCGAAGGCGTGATGGTCGACATCGTGAAGGCCGTCGGCAAAGAAGCGGGATTCGAGGTGCAGATTGAACCCATGGCGTTTTCGGCCCTGATCGGTTCGCTGACCTCCAAACGGATCGACATCGTGTCCGCGGCCATGTTCATCACGCCGCAGCGCCAGCAGGTTGTCAGCTTTTCCGAGCCCGTATACCGCTACGGGGAAGGGCTGATGGTGCTGAAGACCGACAACAAGGACTACAAGTCCTTCGCCGACATGAAGGGCATGACCGTTGGCGTGCAGGTCGGCACTGCATTCGTCGAGCCGATCCAGAAAAGCGGCATGTTCAAGGAAGTGAAGCTCTACGACAATCCGCCCGATATGATGCGCGACGCCAACGCCGGCCGCATCCAGGGCGGTTTCATGGACTACCCCATCGCGGCCTATATCCTGACCCAGGGCAACTATCCCAACCTGAAGATGGCGTCGTCCTACCAGCCGACCATCATGGGCAGCCTGGGCCTGGCCACGCGCAAGGAAGACACGGCCTTGCTTGATCGCATCAACAAGGCGCTGACCAAGCTGAAGGCGAACGGCGCCATCGACGCCATCCTGAAAAAGTGGGGCCTGTCCGGCGCGTGATGCCGGCCAGACCGCAAAGCAACCAAGCTTTATCGCATCAGCCTTGCCGGCGCGCACCCGCGCGCGGGCGGGCGGCACGCATCCGGCGTGCCGGTGGGCTGTCTTGTCAGGGTGGGTGAAGTCATGACGGAATTCTTCAAGGACTCGGCGGAGTATCTGCCGATATTGCTGCAAGGCGCGAAGCTGACGATCCTGGTCACGTTGGGTTCGCTTGCCTTATCGACGGTGCTGGGCTTGGTGTGGGCGCTGATGCGCGTCTCCGGCAACACGTTCCTGTCCAAGCTCAGCGGCGGAATCATCAACCTGCTGCGCGGCATCCCGATCATCGTGCTGCTGTTCTACATCTACTTCGTGATGCCCGACATGGGGGTGTCGCTGACGGCCGTGCAGGCTGCCATCATCGGGTTGGGCGTGGCCTATTCCGCGTATCAGGCCGAGAACTTCCGCGCGGGCATCCAGGCCATCGACCGTGGCCAGATCGAAGCCGCGATGGCGATGGGCATGAGCTGGAGCATGACGATGCGGCGCGTGGTGCTGCCGCAAGCCGTGAAGATCGTGCTGCCGCCTTACGGCAACATCATGATCATGATGCTCAAGGACTCGTCGCAGGCGTCCACGATCACGGTGGCCGAACTGGCTTTGCAGGGCAAGCTGATCGCCGTGTCCACGTTCAAGAACGCCACCGTGTTCTCGCTGGTGGCGCTGATGTACCTGATCATGTGCGTGCCGCTGATCCTGCTTGTCCGGCACCTCGAGAAAAGGAGCGCCACGAAATGATCGAACTCAAGGGAGTCCGCAAGAGCTTCGGTTCGCTAGAGGTGCTCAAGGGCATCGACGCCGAAGTCACCAAGGGCGAGGTCGTATGCGTGATCGGCCCGTCCGGCTCTGGAAAATCCACCATCCTGCGTTGCATCAATGGGCTGGAACGCTACAACGCCGGGCGCATCACCGTGGATGGCGAGCTGGTCGACGCCGACGCGCCTTCCATCGTGTCGATCCGCACGCAGGTGGCGATGGTGTTCCAGCGCTTCAACCTGTTTCCCCATCGCACCGCGCTGGAAAACGTGATCGAAGGGCCGATCTTCGTGAAGAAAGAGCCGCGCGCGCAGGTGCTGGAGCGCGGCCGCGAATTGCTGGCCAGCGTGGGCTTGGCAGACAAGGCGGATGCGCATCCCAATCAATTGTCGGGCGGGCAGCAGCAGCGCGTGGCCATTGCGCGCGCCCTGGCGATGCAGCCCAAGGCCATCCTCTTCGATGAGCCGACGTCCGCGCTGGACCCGGAACTGGTGGGCGACGTGCTGGGCGTGATGCGCAAGCTGGCCGAGGCCGGCATGACCATGGTCGTCGTGACGCACGAAATGAGCTTCGCGCGCGAGGTTGCCGACCGTGTCATGTTCTTCGACGGCGGCGTCATGGTCGAGCAGGGCGCGGCCCGAGAGGTCTTGAATCATCCGCAGCATCCCCGCACGCAGGATTTCCTGCGCCGTGTGCTGCACCCCATGTAGGAAGGAATCATCATGCAGCCAGTGCCGTTTCCGCTTTCTCCGTCCTTGTGGGCAGCGACCGCTTCGGCGCCGCCGCCCACCCAACCGCTTTCGGCGTCCTTGCAGGCGGATGTGCTGGTCATCGGCGGTGGCTACGCCGGGCTGAGCACCGCGCTGCATCTGGCGGAGCGCGGCGTGAACGCCGTGGTGCTGGAGGCGCGTGAAATCGGCTTCGGCGGATCAGGCCGCAATGGCGGGCAGGTGATCCCGGGGCTGAAGTACGACCCGGACGCCTTGATCTCGATGTTTGGTCAAGAGCGCGGCGAGCGCTTGTTGCGGTTCGCGGGGGCGACGGCCGACTCGGTGTTCAACCTGATCGACCGCCATGCCATGGACGTGCCGCATGTCCGCAAAGGTTGGGTCCAGGGCGCCCACAATGCAGAGGCGTTGCGCACCGCGCACGGCCGGGCGGCGCAATGGGCGCGGCATGGCGTGGACGCGCGGCCGTTGGATCGCGAGCAAGTCGCCCGCCTGCTGGGCACGGACCGCTATCTGGGCGGCTGGGTGGACAACCGCGCCGGCGCCGTGCAGCCGCTGAGCTATGCGCGCGGCCTGGCGCGCGCCCCGCTGAACGCCGGCGCCTCGATTTACACGGACACGCCCGTCACCGGCCTGACCCGCAGCGATGGCAAGTGGGTGGCGGCGACGGGCCGCGGCGCGGCGGTCACCGCCGACCGGGTGGTGATGTGCACCAATGCCTACGGCGGCGACCTGCTGCCGGGTTTGAAGACATCCATCATCGACGCCAATACCTTCCAGGTCGCCACCGCGCCCTTGCCGGAGTCGGTGCGCGCGGGCATTTTTCCCGAAGGGCATGTCACCTCGGATACGCGCAACCTGCTGCTGTATTTCCGGCTGGACCACCAGGGCCGGCTGTTGATGGGCGGGCGCGGCCCCTTCCGTGAACCCAAGGGGCCGGAAGACTGGGCGCATCTGGAGCGGGTCATGCTGAAGCTGTTCCCGCAGGTGGCGGGCACGCCATTCGAATACCGTTGGTGCGGGCGCGTTGCGGTCACCCGCGACTACCTCCCGCATTTGCACGAGCCGCAACCTGGCCTGCTGGTGGATATTGGGTGCCAGGGGCGCGGGGTGGGGCTGCAGACCAGCATGGGCCGCGCCATGGCCCAATACGTGGCGACGGGCGACGCCAACGCGCTGCCCGTGCCCTTGTCCCCGGTGGTGCCGTTTCCGCTGTATGGCCTGCGGCGGCTCTACGTCAATGCGGTGGTGACCTGGTACCGCATGACCGATGGCGGCGTCTGACGTCGCCGGTGGTTGCCACCATGAAAAAACCCCGGAACCAGTCCGGGGTTTTTGGTTTCAGCGGGGCGGGGCCGCCGTTCAGTCGCCCAGCTTGGCGCGCTGTTCGCGCACCTTCTGCAGCGTTTCACCGAACTGCGCCATGCGGGCCTTTTCCTGCTCGACGACCGCCGCCGGGGCGCGTTCGACGAAGCTGGCGTTCGACAGCTTGCCATTGGCCTTGGCGATCTCGCCTTCCAGGCGTGCGATTTCCTTGTCCAGGCGAATGCGCTCGGCCGCCACGTCGATCTCGACGTGCAGCATCAGGCGGCTGGCGCCCACAACCTGGACCGGCGCGCCGGCGTCGGGCAGGGCGTCCAGCACGTCGACCTGGCTCAGCTTGGCCAGCGCGGCCAGGTACGGCGCATTGCGCTTGAGCGTGGGGGCGTCGCCCTGGGCGCACAACGGCACTTTCTGGGCGGGCGACAGGTTCATTTCGCCGCGCAGCGCTCGCACCGCTTCCACCTGGGCCTTGAGTTCGGCCACGTCGGCTTCCGCCGCCACATCGACCGCGTCCGGATTGGCTTGCGGGTAGGGCTGGACGCTGACGCTGTCGGCCACGCCTTCCTTGCGCTTGCCGGCCGCCACCGACACCTTTTGCCAGAGTTCTTCCGTGATGAACGGAATGATCGGGTGCGCCAGGCGCAGCACGCATTCCAGCACGCGGATCAGCGTGCGGCGCGTGCCCAGCTGCTGGGCGGGCGTGCCGGTCTGGATCTGCACCTTGGCCAGTTCCAGGTACCAGTCGCAGTACTCGTCCCACACATAGCGGTACAGGGCATTGGCGATGTTGTCGAAGCGGTAGTCGGCGAATCCGCGCGCGACGTCGGCTTCCAGCGTCTGCATCTGGCTGATGATCCAGCGGTCGACGAACGAGGTTTCGCCGGCGTCGGAACCCGTCAGGTCGTGGCCTTCGGTATTCATCAGCACGAAGCGCGTGGCGTTCCACAGCTTGTTGCAGAAGTTGCGATACCCCTCGCAGCGCTTCAGGTCGAAGTTGATGTTGCGGCCCAGGGTGGCGTAAGCGGCCATCGTGAAGCGCAGCGCATCGGTGCCGAAAGCGGGGATGCCGTCCGGGTACTGGCGGCGCGTGGCCTTTTCGATGGCTCCCGCCTGCTTGGGGTTCATCAGACCATAGGTGCGCTTGGCGATCAGGCCGTCCAGGTCGATGCCGTCGATCAGGTCGACCGGGTCCAGCGTATTGCCCTTGGACTTGCTCATTTTCTGGCCGTCGGCGTCGCGGATCAGGCCGTGCACGTAGACGTGCTTGAACGGAATCTGGCCGGTCAGGTGCGTGGTCAGCATGACCATGCGGGCGACCCAGAAGAAGATGATGTCAAAGCCCGTGACCAGCACGCTGGAGGGCAGGTAGCGTTGCAGGTCAGGCGTGTTTTCGGGCCAGCCCAGCGTCGTGAAAGGCACGAGGCCCGACGAGAACCAGGTGTCCAGCACGTCCGGGTCGCGCTTGAGTTCGCCCGTGACGCCGGCGGCGCGCGCCTGTTCGATGGCGCCGGCTTCGTCGTGCGCCACGAAGACCTGGCCGTCTTCCGAATACCACGCCGGGATCTGGTGGCCCCACCACAGCTGGCGCGAAATGCACCAGTCCTGGATGTTGTTCAGCCACTGGTTGTAAATGGTGGTCCAGTTGTCCGGATAGAACTTGATGCGGCCGTCGGCCACGACTTCCAGCGCCACTTCGGTGATGCTCTTGCCGGGGTTCAGCGTGCCTTCGGGGGCCGGCTTGCTCATGGCGACGAACCACTGGTCCGTCAGCATGGGCTCCAGCACGACGCCGGTCCGGTCGCCTTTGGGCTGCATCATCTTGTGCGGTTCGATCTTGACCAGATAGCCTTCGGCATCCAGTTGGGCGACGACCGCCTTGCGGGCTTCGTAGCGCTCCAGGCCCTGGAACTGCTTGGGGCCGTTTTCGTTGATGTGCGCATCCAGCGTGAAGATCACGATCAGCGGCAGATCGTGGCGCATCGCGCAGGCGTAATCGTTGAAATCGTGGGCGCCGGTGATCTTGACGCAGCCCGTGCCGAATTCGGGGTCGACGAAATCGTCTGCGATGATGGGGATGTTGCGATCGCACAGCGGCAGTTCGACTTCCTTGCCGATCAGGTGCTGGTAGCGCGGATCGTCCGGATGCACGCACAGGGCGCCGTCAGCCAGCATCGTTTCCGGGCGGGTCGTGGCGATCGTCATGCCCCGCAGCGTAACGGTCTGGCCGTCTTTGTCGACAATGGTCTGCGGCCCGTCGACGAAGGGGTAGAGGATGTGCCACATGTGGCCGTCGGTCTCTTCGGACTGGACTTCCAGGTCGGACACGGCGGTCAGCAGCTTGGGATCCCAGTTGACCAGGCGCTTGCCGCGGTAGATCAGTCCCTGTTTATGCAGGCGCACGAAGGTCTCCACCACGCCGCGCGACATGCGGTCGTCCATGGTGAAGTATTCGCGCGGCCAATCGGCCGACGCGCCCAGGCGGCGCACCTGCTCGGTGATGGCGTTGCCCGACTTTTCCTTCCATTCCCAGACTTTTTCCACGAATCTCTCGCGGCCGAGGTCGTGGCGGGAAACCTTCTGGGCGTCCAGCTGTCTCTCAACAACGATCTGAGTGGCGATGCCGGCGTGGTCCGTGCCGGGAATGAACACGGTATCGTCGCCCGCCATGCGGCGGTAGCGAACCAGGCCGTCCATGATGGTCTGGTTGAACGCGTGGCCCATGTGAAGGGTGCCCGTGACGTTGGGCGGCGGGAACTGGATGACATACGGCTGGCTTTCCGTCCCCGTTTTTACGTGCTGGCCCGCCGCGAAGTAGCCGCGCTTGTCCCACTCGGCATACCAGCGGGATTCCAGTTCGGAGGGTTCGAAGCTCTTGGAGAGTTCCGGGGTGTCGCTCGCGGGATTCGCGGCGTTCGGGGGGGCAGCTTGGGTCATTACAGGGTTCCGGCAAACAGGGCGCCCGGCGTAGGGATACGGGCAGCAAACCGCTCATTTTAAGATGTAATGCGGTCTTCTCAGCGTGTTAGAATACCGGGTTACTGTAAACCTTTTAGAAGTCCCTGAATTCATTGAGGATTCCTTCGGAAATGCGCACGGAAAAGTCCGCGTTTCAGAAATCCGAAGCAGAATTGAGGGCGCGTCCGATCGGTCGGCAGTGTCGAATCCCTGCCTTGGCCATGTGGCTCAGGACGGCCCGGAGCGTTCAGCAGAACTGTTCAAACGATCCGGACCGCCTGTGCGCCAATCGCGCGATGACACTTCAAGGGTGACACCGACAAGTGCAGAGCCACGCCAGGCAATTCATCAGAAACCAGTTAGAAATCAGCTTTCGGAGTTCCTATGTCCATCCAACGTACCCTCTCGATCATCAAGCCCGACGCCGTCGCCAAGAACGTCATCGGCCAGATCGTCGGCCGTTTCGAGCAAGCCGGCCTGAAGGTCATCGCCGCCCGCCTGGCCCAACTGTCGCGCGCCGACGCCGAGCGTTTCTACGCCGTGCACTCGGAACGCCCCTTCTTCAAGGACCTGGTCGATTTCATGATCTCGGGCCCGGTCTTCGTGCAAGTGCTGGAAGGTGAAGAAGCCATCCTGAAGAACCGCGACCTGATGGGCGCCACGGACCCGAAGAAGGCTGCTCCCGGCACCATCCGCGCCGACTTCGCCGACAGCATCGACGCCAACGCCGTGCACGGCTCCGACGCTCCGGAAACGGCTGCTGTCGAAATCGCTTTCTTCTTCCCCGAAATCAACATTCACAGCCGTTGATTTTCCCGGAAGCACTGTTCTAGTTTTTTAGCGTTACCCAGGTCATGGAATCCGTCGAACGAATCAATCTGCTGGGGCTGGATGGCTCCGCCCTGTCCGAACTTGTCGGGCAGTGGGGCGGCAAGCCGTTTCGCGCTCGCCAGTTGCAGCGCTGGATGCACCAGCGCGGCGCCGATTCGTTCGACGCCATGACCGATCTGGCCCGCGAATTCCGCAGCCAGCTCGCGTCCAACTGCCGCATCGAAGCCTTGCCCGTCAATATCGAGCAGCGCTCGACCGACGGCACGCGCAAGTGGCTGTTCGACGTGGGGCAGGGCAATGCCATCGAAACCGTCTTCATCCCCGAAGACGATCGCGGCACCCTTTGCATTTCCAGCCAGGCCGGCTGCGTGGTGAACTGCCGCTTTTGCTCGACCGGGCACCAGGGCTTCAACCGCAACCTGAAAACCAGTGAAATCATCGGCCAGCTTTGGTGGGCCAAGCGCGTGCTGGAGGCCGATATCGGCACCGCCCGCCTGGAAAGCGCCAAGGCCACCGAAGATACGCGCGTCATCAGCAACGTGGTGATGATGGGCATGGGCGAGCCCCTGCTCAACTACGACCAGGTCCTGCCGGCGTTGCGCCTGATGCTGGACGACAACGCCTACGGCTTGTCTCGCCGCCGGGTGACGGTGTCCACGTCGGGCGTCGTCCCCATGATGGACCGCCTGTCGCAGGACTGTCCGGTGGCGCTGGCCGTCTCGCTGCACGCGCCGAACGATGCGCTGCGCGACGAACTGGTGCCGCTGAACAAGAAATACCCGCTGAAAGAGTTGCTGGCGGCTTGCGAGCGCTATCTGGCGTTCGCCCCGCGCGACTTCATCACCTTTGAATACTGCATGCTGGACGGCATCAACGACACCGACCAGCACGCCAAGGAACTGATCCAAATTGCACGCCAGCTGCGCTGCAAGCTCAATCTGATTCCGTTCAACCCCTTCCCCGAGTCGGGCCTGAAACGCTCAAACTCCGCACGCGTCAAGGTGTTCGCGCAGCGTCTGATGGACGCTGGCATCATCACGACCGTGCGCAAGACCCGGGGCGACGATATCGATGCAGCTTGTGGTCAACTGGCCGGAGAAGTGCGGGACCGCACTCGGATTACCGAGCGTAATGCCGCACAGCGCCAGACCATACCAATTAAACAGGTGCATGCATGACGCAGGATTTCGCTTCTGCAGTTTCTGAAACGCCCGCAAGCGCTGCGAGCAACGTGGGCTCGGCATTGCGCGCGCTGCGCCAGTCCAAAGGCTGGTCGCTCGATGAGGTGTCCAGCCGCATCAAGTTTTCCACGAAGCAGATCGAAGCCCTAGAAAACGAAGCGTGGGCAGACTTGCCCACCGGCGTTTCCCTGCGCGGTTTGGTCCGCAATTACGCGCGCCTGCTGGGCGCGGATTCGCAAGCCATCGTCGATTCGCTGGACCCCAAGGCCCGCGTCACCGGTCCGGTGAAGCTGAGCCCGGGCGCCCTGCATTCGGCCCATTCCATCCCCCAGTCCAGCGCCGACGCCGCCCGGTCGT
>NZ_JBHFII010000055.1:87596-89007 GCF_057334215.1 Achromobacter maghribensis
GTCGACCTCCTGGGGATGGCTCATCGCCATCGTGCTGGTGCTGGCCGCCGGCGTGGCGTATGCCTTCTGGCAAGGCTGGTTGCCGCAGCAATGGCTGCCGTTCGACTGGCTGCAGAAGCCGACCAAGTAACCCGGTTCCACCGATGCAAGATTCTTCTCTGCCTTGCCAGGATGCGCCGCCTCCCTCCGTCGGGGCGGCGATGCGCCGCGCCACGCGTTCGGTCGCGGTGAAGTGGGGTGATCGTGTCGTGATGGTGGGCGGCGACGCCCCGGTCGTGGTGCAGTCCATGACCAACACCGACACCGCGGACGCCATCGCCACGGCGATCCAGGTCAAAGAGCTGGCGTTGGCCGGCTCCGAGCTGGTGCGCATCACGGTGAATACGCCCGAGGCGGCGCGCGAAGTGGTCGCCATCCGCGAACAGCTCGACCGCATGGGCGTAAACGTGCCGCTGGTGGGCGATTTCCACTACAACGGGCACAAGCTGCTGACGCAGTTTCCCGAATGTGCGCAAGCGCTGTCCAAATACCGGATCAACCCCGGCAACATGGGCGGCGGCAAGCGGCGCGACGATAATTTCGCGCAAATGATCGACGTGGCCTGCCGCTACGACAAGCCCGTGCGCATCGGCGTGAACTGGGGCAGCCTGGATCACGAACTGATGGCGCGCAAGATGGACGAAAACAGCCGTCGCGCGCAGCCCTGGGAGGCCCAGGCCGTGATGCGCGATGCGCTGGTCGTGTCGGCCATCAGCAACGCGCAGCGGGCCGAAGAACTTGGCCTGCGGCGCGACGCCATCATCCTGTCCTGCAAGGTCAGCCATGTGCAGGACTTGATCGCGGTTTACCGCGATTTGTCCGCTCGTTGCGACTATCCCCTGCACCTGGGCCTGACCGAAGCCGGCATGGGCAGCAAGGGCATCGTGGCGTCCACCGCCGCGCTGGCAGTGCTGCTCCAGCAAGGCATTGGCGACACCATCCGTATTTCGCTCACGCCGGAACCCGGCGGCGATCGCAGCCGCGAAGCCATCGTGGCGCAAGAGATCCTGCAAACGATGGGCCTGCGCGCGTTCACGCCGATGGTGGTGGCGTGCCCCGGTTGCGGCCGCACCAGCAGCACGTTCTTCCAGGAACTTGCTGATAGCATCCAGTCCTACTTGCGCCGCCAGATGCCCGTCTGGAAAGCGCAGTACCCGGGCGTCGAAAGCATGAACGTCGCGGTCATGGGCTGTGTGGTCAATGGGCCGGGCGAAAGCCGTCATGCCGATATCGGAATCAGTCTGCCGGGAACGGGCGAAGTGCCCGCGGCGCCGGTATTCGTGGATGGCGAACGCACGGTTACGCTCAAAGGCGACCATATCGCCGAAGAGTTCCAGGCCATCGTCGAAGACTACGTGGCGCGCCGTTACGG
>NZ_JBHFII010000055.1:89081-101312 GCF_057334215.1 Achromobacter maghribensis
CCGTTACGGCGCCCTCGCCTCTCATTAAAAGAAAGGGTGTAGCCGCGGACGCGCCGGCAGGCGCGTGATGCGGCATGATCAAGATGACTCAAGCTTTCCAGAAAGTGGCCGCCATACGCGGCATGAATGACGTGTTGCCCGGGACGAGCGCCCGTTGGGAACAGTTCGAGGAAATCGTGCGCGGTTGGCTGCACGGCTATGGCTACCGCAATGTGCGTACGCCCGTGCTTGAGCATACGCGCCTGTTCACGCGCGGCATCGGCGAAGTGACCGACATCGTCGAAAAAGAGATGTACACGTTCACCGACGCGTTGAACGGCGAATCGCTGACGATGCGCCCCGAAATGACGGCCGGCATCGTGCGTGCCTCCATCGAGCACAACATGCTCTATGACCGTCCGCAGCGCGTCTACTCGATCGGCCCCGTGTTCCGCCACGAGCGCCCGCAGCGCGGCCGCTATCGTCAATTTCATCAGATCGACGTCGAGGCCCTGGGCTTCGCCGGTCCCGACGTGGATGCCGAACTGATCGTCATGCTGGCCCGCTTGTGGAAGCTGCTGGACCTGAAGGACGTGCGCCTGGAACTGAATTCGCTGGGCCAGCCCGCCGAACGCGCCGCGCACCGCGCCGCCCTGATCGAACACCTGGAAAAGCACCGCGACATCCTGGATGAAGACGGTCAGCGCCGCTTGTACACCAACCCGCTGCGCGTGCTGGACACCAAGAACCCCGCCATGCAGGAAATGGCCAACAGCGCGCCGCGCCTGTTCGATTTCCTTGGCGATGAATCCCGTGCGCACTTTGACGGCGTGTGCCAGCGCCTGACGGACGCCGGCATCGAATACAGCCTGAATCCGCGCCTGGTGCGCGGTCTTGATTATTACAACCTGACGGTGTTCGAGTGGGTCACCGACCGCCTGGGCTCTCAGGGCACGGTCTGCGGCGGCGGCCGCTACGACGGCCTGGTCGAACTCCTGGGCGGCAAGCACGCGCCCGCGGTCGGCTTCGCGATCGGCATGGAACGCCTGCTGGACCTCTGGGAACAAAACGTGCAACTGGAAGCGCCGGTCGAATGCGACGTCTATGTCGTGCACCAGGGCGAAGAGGCCCAGCGCCTGGCCGCCCGGGTCGGCGAAAACCTGCGTGACGCGGGCCTGTCGGTGATCGTGCATGCCGGTTCAGCCGGTTTCAAGTCCCAATTCAAGCGCGCGGATGCCAGCGGCGCCAGGGTTGCGGTTATTCTTGGCGCCGATGAGGTCGCGTCGCAGACCGCCAGCGTCAAATATTTGCGCGCGGACGCCCAGGGCGACGCCGCCCAGCAGCAGGTCCCGCTGACGGACCTGGCCGCGGTACTGAACAACAAGGGTTAAGGCATGGCATACGATCTCGAAGAACAGGAAAAACTGGACGCAATCAAGGCGTGGTGGGCCCGTTACGGCACGCTGATCGTCACGCTGTTTGCCGTCGTGGCGCTGGCGTGGGGCGGCTGGTGGGGCTGGAAGGCCTATGAGTCGCATCGTGCCAATCAAGCCATGGGCTACTTCGAAGCGCTGGAAGATGCGGCTCGCCTGGGTGGCGCCGATTCCTCGGTGCGCATCAAGACGGCCGCGGCCACGTTGCGCGAACAGTATCCGGCCACCGGCTACGCCGCGCGCGGCGCGCTCGTCGCGGCGCAAGCCCTGCAAGCCCAGAAAGACGAGGCCGGCGCCCGCGAGCAGCTCGAATGGCTGGCTGCGCAAGGCAAGAACCCCGCCATGCAATCCGTGGCGCGCCTGCGCCTGGCCGGCATGCTGCTGGATCAAAAGCAATATGACGCGGCGCTTGCGCAATTGAACAACCCGCCGGCCGCTTTCGCCGCCTTGTTCGCGGACCGCCGTGGCGATATCCTCGCTGCGCAAGGCAAGCGCGACGAAGCGCGTGCGGCATGGCAAAGCGCCATTGATGGCCTGGGCACGTCGAACCCGATGACCCAGGTTGTGCAATTGAAATTGGATGCCTTGAGCGGAGCGTGACTGTAATGCGTAAATTTGCACCTGGTCGTACGTGGCGTGGCGCCGTTTGCCTGGCAAGCTTGCTTGCATTGGGCGGATGCGGCTTGTTTTCGCACGATGACGGCCGCTACGATCCTGCGCCGCTGACCGAGTACAAGGCTGGCATGTCCGTGCACCAGGTCTGGTCGACGTCGATCGGCAGTGGATCCGGCCTGGGCTTTGCGCCCACGGTGCTGGGCAGCGCCGTCTACGCCGCCACGCCGGACGGCTCCGTGGGTAAGTTCGATCTGCAAAGCGGTCGTCCGCTCTGGAAGGCCAAGACCGACGGCAAGCTGTCGGCCGGCGCCGGCAGCGACGGCACCACCACCGCGGTTGCCTCTCCCGACGGCGACGTGATCGCCTTTGACGACAACGGCAAGGTGAAGTGGAAGGTCCGCGCCACCAGCGACGTCACGATCCCGCCCGTGGTCGGCTACGGCATCGTGGTCGTGCGCAGCGGCGACTACCGTATCCAGGCGTTCGACGCCAATAGCGGTGAACGCGTCTGGAACGTGCAGCGTCCCGGCCCGTCGCTGGCTTTGCGCAGCGTGTCGCAGATGGTTTTGGCTGAAGGCCTGGTCATCACCGGCCTGCCGGGCGGCAAGCTGATGGCGATCGCCTCCAACAGCGGCAATGTGCAGTGGGAAGGCACCGTGGCCACCCCCAAGGGCGCAAGCGACCTCGAACGCCTGACCGACGTCGTCGGCGTTCCGCGCATCGCCGGCAATCTCCTTTGCGCTGTCGCCTATCAAGGGCGTATCGTCTGCTTTGACGTCACCGCAGGTGGCCGTCCGTTGTGGGCCAAGGATTTTTCCAGCGTCAGCGGCTTGACGCTGGACGAGCGTTTCGCCTATTCAGCGGACCAGAACAGCGTCGTCAGCGCGTTTGCGCTGGATAATGGCGGCAACGTCTGGAAGCAGGCGGCCCTGAAAAACCGCCAAGTCACCGCACCGGCTATGCTGGGCGGTGCGCTGGCAGTGGGCGACCTGGAAGGTTACCTGCACTTCCTGTCGCGTAGTGATGGCAGCCTGATGGCACGGCTGTCCGTGGGTGGAGGCGCCGTCGTTTCGCCGCCGCAAACCACCCCCCAAGGTGTGCTGGTCCAGACGGGCAATGGCAATCTCGTCATGATCGGCGCCAACTAAAACCTATAGAACAAAGCCTTACACCGTGTCTTTCAAGCCTGTCGTTGCCCTGGTCGGTCGCCCCAATGTGGGGAAGTCGACCCTTTTCAACCGCCTGACGCGATCACGCGCCGCGTTGGTGGCCGATTTTTCCGGCCTGACCCGCGATCGCCATTACGGTGAGGGCAGGGTAGGCGAGATCCCGTTCATCGCTATCGATACCGGTGGTTTCGAACCCGTCGCCAAGGACGGCATTCTGCTGGAAATGGCCCGCCAGACGCGGCAGGCCATCGCCGAAGCGGACGTGGTGGTGTTCCTGGTGGATGCCCGTGCCGGCCTCAACGCGCACGATCACGAAATTGCCCAGTTGCTGCGCAAGTCCGGGCAACAGCGCGTGTTGCTGGCCGTGAACAAGGCCGAAGGCATGGGCTTGGGCCCGGCGATCTCCGAGTTCCACGAACTGGGATTGGGCCAGCCCTATCCGATTTCGGCCGCGCACGGCGACGGCATCGTCGACCTGATCGAATTGGCACTGAAAGACCTGGCCGAACCGCCCGCCGAGGACGAAATCGTCGAGGAAGGCGAACACGATCACCGCATCAAGCTGGCTATCGTGGGCCGCCCGAACGTCGGCAAGTCGACGCTCATCAACACGCTGATGGGCGAAGAACGCGTGATCGCGTTCGACTTGCCCGGCACCACCCGCGACGCCATCGAAATCGACTTCGATCGCGATGGCCGCCGCTACACGCTGATCGACACCGCCGGCCTGCGCAAGCGCGGCAAGGTGTTCGAAGCCGTCGAGAAGTTCTCCGTGATCAAGACGCTGCAGGCCATCGAGGCCAGCAACGTCGTGCTGCTGATGCTGGACGCGCACACCGAGATTTCCGAGCAGGACGCCCACATCGCGGGTTTCGTGCTGGAAACCGGCCGCGCCGTGGTGGTCGCGATCAACAAGTGGGATGGCCTGGATGGCGAAGAAAAGGAACGCATCGAGCGCGAATTCCAGCGCAAGCTGCGCTTCCTGTCGTTCGCCCGCATGCACACCATTTCGGCGTTGCGCGGACAGGGCATCAAGCCGCTCTTGAAGTCCATCAACTCGGCCCACGCCGCGGCGTTCGCCAAATTGTCCACGCCCAAACTGACGCGCGAGCTGCAAGCCGCCATCGAGCAGCAGCAACCGCCGCGCAAGGGTATTTTCCGTCCCAAGATGCGCTATGCGCACCAAGGCGGGCAGAACCCGCCGCTGGTCGTCATCCACGGCAATGCGCTGGACGCCATCCCGGATTCATATCGCCGCTATCTGGAAACGCGTTTCCGCAATGCGTTCGACCTGGCCGGCACGCCGTTGCGCATCGAATTCAAGTCTTCGCACAACCCCTACGCGCAGGAAAGCTGATCCATGAGCCGTTTCTGGAGTCCCGTGGTAGGGACGCTGAGTCCGTATGTCCCGGGCGAGCAGCCCAAGCTTCAGAACCTGATCAAGCTGAACACCAACGAGCACCCTTACGGCCCGTCGCCCAAGGTGCTCGACGCCATCCGCGCGGCGTGCGATGACACGCTCAAGCTATATCCAGACCCATCCTCGGACCGTCTTCGCCAGACGATCGCCAAAACGATGGGTGTGCAGCCGGGCCAGGTGTTCGTGGGCAACGGTTCCGACGAGGTGCTGGCGCATGTTTTCCTGGCACTGCTCAAGCACGAGCGTCCGCTGCGCTTCCCGGACATCACCTACAGTTTCTACCCGGTCTACTGCGGTCTGTACGGCATCGAATACGAAACCGTGCCCCTGACGGCAGACTTCCGCATCGACGTCGAAGACTACCTGCCTCGGGCCGACGGCCAGGCCGGCGCCATCATTTTCCCGAATCCCAATGCCCCCACCGGCCGCGCATTGAGCTTGGCCGAGGTCGAGCGCATCGTCGCCGGCAACCCCGACGCCGTCGTGGTCGTCGATGAAGCCTATGTGGACTTCGGCGGGGAGTCGGCGGTTGGGCTGGTCGCGCGCTACGACAATCTGCTCGTCGTGCAGACGCTATCCAAGTCGCGTTCGCTGGCCGGGTTGCGTGTGGGCTTCGCCGTAGGCAGCGCCGAGCTCATCGATGGGCTCGACCGCGTAAAGAACAGTTTCAACTCCTACCCCATCGATCGTCTCGCATCGGCCGGCGCAGTGGCGGCATTGGAAGATACAGAGTACTTTGAGAAGACTCGCCAAGCCGTGATCGAAACCCGGTCGCGGATGACGGCGGGCCTGGAGTCGCTGGGATTTGAGGTGTTGCCGTCGGCCGCGAATTTCGTGTTCGCGCGGCACCCCTCCAAAGATGCTTCGGGCCTCGCTGCCGCCTTGCGCGAGCGCAGCATCATCGTGCGTCATTTTCGTCATGCGCGCATCGATCAGTTTCTTCGCATTACCGTGGGCACGAACGAGCAAGTAGACGTGCTTTTGAAGGGGCTCGCAGAGGTCCTGCAAGCGTGATGGTCAGGGGCTTTTCAGCTTGAAAACTCTGGTGTCACTTTTGCTTCCTGGTCAAGTAGCACGGGCCGGGAAAACCCTGTAGAGTACGTATTTCGGTGTGCTCCACCAGTACAAAAAAGCACATCATCACTCAATAACAAACAAATGGAGCCTGGCCAATGAGCAATAAAGGGCAAACTCTGCAAGATCCGTTCCTGAACACGCTGCGCAAGGATCATGTGCCCGTGTCGATTTACTTGGTGAACGGTATCAAGCTTCAAGGGCAAATCGAATCTTTTGACCAGTACGTGGTGCTGCTGCGCAATACGGTTACGCAAATGGTCTACAAGCACGCCATTTCCACCGTTGTCCCCGCCCGCGCCGTGAATTTTCAGGTGGAAGTCCCTGCTGAGTAATCTCGCTCCAGCTGTACCTTTTTTTGCCCGCCAGACGGATGACGTCGGCGGGCATTTTCGCTTTGGCTCCAATATGGTGCATGTATGCGCGCTCTGATTATCAGCGTGGATCTGGGTGATCCGGACTTCACGGCCCATGCCGAGGAATTTGCCATGCTGGCCAAGGGCGCGGGCGCGGAAGTCGTCGGCACCTTGACCGCCCGGCGCGACCGGCCCGACGCCAAGTTCTTCATCGGCTCCGGCAAGGCGGACGAGGGCGTCGCGATGTCGCAAGCCTTGCTGGCCGACATCGTCCTGTTCGACCAGCCCTTGTCGCCCGCCCAGCAGCGCAATCTGGAACGCGTCTTCAATCTGCGCGTGGTGGACCGCGTTGCCCTCATCCTGGACATCTTCGCGCTGCGCGCCAAGAGCCATGAAGGCAAGTTGCAGGTCGAGCTTGCGCAGCTGCAGCACCTGTCCACGCGCCTGACGCGCATGTGGAGCCACTTGGAACGTCAACGCGGCGGTATTGGCATGCGCGGGCCGGGTGAATCGCAGCTTGAAATGGACCGACGCATGATCGGCGCCAAGGTCAAGACGCTGCGCGAGCGGCTGGACCGTGTTGAGCGCCAACGCGTGACCCAGCGCCGCGCGCGGGCCCGTGGCGGTGCGCTGTCGGTTTCGCTCGTGGGTTACACCAACGCCGGCAAGTCCACGTTGTTCAATGCCTTGACCCGGGCGGATACCTACGCCGCCGACCAGCTATTCGCGACACTCGATACGACCACGCGGCGAATTTGGATCGAGGGCGCCGGGAACGTTGTGATATCGGACACTGTCGGATTCATCCGTGACCTGCCTCATGACCTGATCGCGGCGTTTCGCGCGACGCTGGAAGAGACGGTGCACGCGGATCTGTTGCTGCACGTAGTCGATGCGGCCAGTCCGCAGCGCGACGAACAGATTTTCGAAGTGAATAAAGTCCTCGCTGAAATCGGTGCCTCCGCCGTTCCCACCATCCTGGTATACAACAAGATTGACCGGGCTGGATTGGAACCCCGGGTGGAGCGCGATGCACATGGTACGATTGCGCGAGTATTTGTAAGCGCCACCGAGCGCGCCGGTCTGGATGCGTTGCGCGGGGCAATTGCGGAGACCGGACAGATTGTGGGAAACAATGCCGCGAATTATCAAACTCTTCAATCTGAATGACCCTGGTTGGGGTCGTGGGAATAACAATGGCTCCGAGCCGCCGCCAAAGCGGCCTCAAGGCAATGGAGACGGCCCTCCCGACCTAGACGAGGTCTGGCGCGATTTCAATAATCGCATCGGATCCCTGTTCGGTCGCAAGGGCGGTGGCGGTGGCAATAACCGCCCCGGCAACCGTGGCGGCATGACGCCGCCTTCGCCACGCGGTGCGCGCATCGGCCTGGGCGTCATTGCCCTGGTCGCAGTGGGCATCTGGGCGGCCAGCGGCTTCTACATCGTGCAAGAAGGCCAGGTCGCGGTTGTGACCCAGTTCGGCAAATACAAGAGCACGTCGCAGGCCGGTTTCCAATGGCGCCTGCCGTACCCGATTCAAAGCCAGGAAATCGTCAACGTGTCGCAGCTGCGCACGTTTGAAGTCGGTTTCCGCGGTGGTTCGCGCAACAAGGTGCTGCCTGAAGCGCTGATGCTCACGACGGACGAGAACATCGTCGATATGCAGTTCGTCGTCCAGTATCGCCTGCGGGCGGACGGCGCGCCGGACTACCTCTTCATGACGCGCGATCCGGACGAATCCGTCCGCCAGGCCTCTGAAACGGCCATGCGCGAAGTCGTGGGCAAGCAGTCGATGGACTTCGTGCTGTACGAAGGCCGTACGATGGTCGCCACCCAGGTCCAGGCGCTGATGCAGCAGATCCTTGATCGCTACCAGAGCGGAGTCCAGGTCAGCACGGTTGCCATTCAGAACGTTCAGCCGCCCGAGCAGGTGCAAGCCGCCTTTGATGATGCCGTCAAGGCCGGTCAAGACCGCGAGCGCCAGATCAACGAAGGCCAGGCTTACGCCAACCAGGTCGTGCCGCTGGCCAGTGGCCAGGCTTCGCGCATGACCGAACAGGCCGAAGGCTACAAGGCCAAGGTCGTAGGCGATGCGCAGGGTAATACGTCGCGCTTCACCAGCATTCTGGGCGAATACGAGAAAGCGCCGCAGGTCATGCGCCAGCGCATGTACCTGGAAAGCATGCAGGACATCTTCACGCGCGCCAGCAAGGTCATGGTCGACACCAAGAGCAACAACAACATGTTGTACCTGCCCTTGGACAAGATCATGCATCTGGCTGCCCAAGATGGCAGCAAGTCCAGCGTTGGCAACCCGGGTTCGCCTGCGTTGATCAGTCCGCCGGTCCAGCCGCCGTTGCGTAGCGGCGCGGTTCCGGTGCCTCAGTCTTCCGGCAGCAGCAATAGCAACACGCTGCCCCGCGACCGTACGTCGCGCTAACCCGGAGGAGTCCTGATCATGCAACGTTTTATGCCCATCCTGGTCGGCCTGCTCATCGTGCTGGCCGCCCTGTCTTCCTGCGTCTTCGTCGTGCGCGAGCGCGACTACGCCCTGGTGTTCTCGCTGGGTGAAGTGCGCAAGACCATTAGTGAACCCGGCCTGTATTTCAAGGCCCCGCCGCCGTTCCAGAACGTCGTGACGCTAGACAAGCGCGTTCTGACCATCGAGACCAACGAAGCCGAGCGCATCCAGACTTCCGAAAAGAAGAACCTGCTGATCGATTCGTACGTCAAGTGGCGTATTGCCGACCCCCGTCAATACTACGTCTCGACGGGCGGCAACGAGCGCGTGGCGCAAGAGCGCCTGCAAGCGCTGATCCGCGACGCGCTGAACGCATCGGTCAACGTGCGCACGGTGCGCGACGTGGTCTCGACCGAACGCGACAAGATCATGGCCGAGATCCTGACCAACGTGGCCAAGCGCGCCGAGCCCCTGGGCGTGCAGATCGTCGACGTGCGTTTGCGCCGCATCGAATTTGCCCCGGAAATTTCGGAATCGGTGTATCGCCGTATGGAAGCGGAGCGTACGCGCGTCGCAAACGAGCTGCGTTCCATTGGTGCCGCCGAAGGCGAGAAGATCCGCGCCGAGGCAGACCGTCAACGCGAAGTGATCGTGGCCCAGGCGTACGCCAAGGCCCAAGGCATCATGGGCGAAGGCGATGCCGCCGCGGCATCGATCTACGCGCAGGCCTACGGCAAGAACCCGCAGTTCTACACGTACTACAAGAGCCTGGAAGCCTACCGCGCTTCGTTCTCGAAGCCGGGCGACGTGCTGGTGGTCGACCCCAGCTCCAGTTTCTTCCAGTTCATGAAGGACCCGGCGGGCGCAGCTTTGGCGCCGGTCACCGTGCCGGCCAAGTAAGGCGGCACGCGTAACCAAACGGAAAGCCCCTTGGAAATCCAAGGGGCTTTTTACTGGCGCGGCGCTTGGCCAAGCAGGGCGGGGCGGCAATAGGGGACAGCTTTGGCTGCCTGCAATCCTGGCTGGCGCGGCCCGCCGACTCATGTACAATACCGCGTAAGCTAGAAAACATTCCGCAGCGGCTGAGCGGGCTTACGCCCCCTCAGCCGCTTTTTCGTTTGGGCGACGCCCACGCATCACTTGGCGTTCTTCAGGTAAACATTCATGGGTAACTGGTTGCTGCCCGAGAGCCTTGCCGACGTACTTCCGGCAGAGGCCCGGCGCATCGAGGAACTGCGCCGCGAACTTCTCGATCTGTACCGTACTTACGGCTTCGAGCTGGTCGCGCCGCCCCTGGTCGAATACATCGATTCATTGCTGTCCGGTACCGGTAGCGATCTGGATCTGCGCACGTGCAAACTGGTCGACCAGTTGACCGGACGCACGCTGGGCGTGCGGGCGGACATGACTCCTCAGGTCACGCGCATTGACGCGCACTTGTTGAATCGCGCCGGCGTGACCCGCCTGTGCTATTGCGGCAGTGTGCTGCATGCCCGTCCGGCGGACTTGCTGTCCAGCCGCGAGCTGTTGCAGATCGGCGCCGAGATTTACGGTCATGCCGGTTTTGAAGCCGATCTGGAAATCATTCAGCTCGTGCTTGAAACGGTGGTGATCGCCGGGGTGCGCAACCCCCGTCTGGACTTGTGCCATTCGGGCGTGGTTCGCGCCATCCTGGAATCCGACCCCGCTGCCGTGGCAGTGTCGCAGGAGATCATCCGCCTGCTGCGCGAGAAAGACGTGCCGGGTCTGGGTGAGCTGGCCCAGCGCGCGCCGGGCATGCGGAATGAAACGTTGAAGGCGTTGCAGTTGCTGCCGACGCTGTATGGCGGGGCTGAAGTGCTGAAGGCGGCGCGTCGGGATCTGCCCCTGTTGCCGGGCGTCGCGGTGGCGCTGGATGCATTGCAGGTGGTGGTGGATGCGATGCCGAATGTCGCGTTCAGCGTTGATCTTGCCGATGTGGGCGGCTATGGCTACCACTCCGGCGTGAAGTTCGCGCTGTATGCGGAAGGCTGGCACGACGCGCTGGTCAGCGGTGGTCGCTATGACGACGTCAGCCGGGCCTTTGGCCGGGCGCGTCCGGCTACTGGTTTCAGTCTGGATTTACGCAAACTGGCGGCGGGTTTGCCGCCAGCGGAACGGGCGCGTGCGGTTCGCGCGCCTTGGGGGCAGGCCCCCGCTCTGACCGAGGCGGTTCGCCGCCTGCGCCGGTCAGGGGAGATTGTCGTTCAGGTATTGCCCGGTCACGAGCAGGATCAGGACGAATTCGTTTGCGATCGCGAGCTGGTGCTGCAAGATGGCGCCTGGACGGTCAGAACGCTGTGACTAACTCCCTCTTGGAAACAAGAGGGCCGCGGGGAGATTTCCGGATTTCCCGAGAAACTCGATATTGATTCGTAACATGAGCAAGAACGTAGTCGTAATCGGCACCCAATGGGGTGACGAGGGCAAAGGCAAGATCGTCGATTGGCTGGCGGAATCCGTCCAAGGCGTGGTCCGCTTCCAGGGCGGTCACAATGCCGGCCATACGCTGTGGATCAATGGCAAGAAGACGATTCTTCGCCTGATCCCGTCCGGCATCATGCATCCCGGCGTCACCTGCTTTATCGGCAACGGCGTCGTGCTGTCCCCGGAAGCCCTGCTCAAGGAAATCGAAGAGCTGGAGGCTGCCGGCCTGGATGTGCGCTCGCGCCTGCAGATTTCCGAAATCTGCCCGCTGATCCTGCCGTACCACGTGGCCATCGACAAGGCGCGCGAAGCGCGTAAGGGCGAGGGCAAGATCGGCACGACCGGTCGTGGAATCGGTCCGGCCTACGAGGACAAGGTTGCCCGCCGCGCGCTGCGCGTGCAGGACCTCTTCAATCCTTCGTTGTTCGACGAGAAGCTCGCCGAAGTGCTGGATTACCACAACTTCGTGCTGACCAAGTACCTTGGCGCCGAAGCGGTTTCCGCCAACGAAGTGCGCGATCAGGCCATGGCCCTGGCTCCGGCCATCGCACCGATGGTCAAGGACGTGTCCAGCAATCTGTACGCCATGCAGCAGGAAGGCAAGCGCCTTCTGTTTGAAGGCGCGCAGGGCGCTTTGCTGGACGTCGATCACGGCACGTACCCCTTCGTCACCAGCAGCAATTGCGTGGCTGGCGCGGCGTCGGCCGGTGCTGGCGTCGGTCCGCAGCAGTTGGACTACGTCCTGGGCATCACCAAGGCCTACACGACTCGCGTTGGCTCGGGTCCGTTCCCGACCGAACTGGTCGACGAGATCGGTACGCGTCTGGCCACGATCGGCAAGGAATTCGGTTCGGTCACCGGCCGTCCGCGCCGTTGCGGCTGGTTCGATGGCGCCGCGCTGAAGCGATCGGTTCGCCTGAATGGCATTTCCGGCCTTTGCATCACCAAGCTGGACGTGCTGGACGGTCTGGAAACCATCCAGTTGGGCGTGGGTTATCGCGTCAACGGTGAATTCCGCGACGTGCTGCCGTACGGCGCCCATGCTGTCGCGCAAGCGCAGCCGGTGCTGGAAGAGCTGCCGGGCTGGTCGGAATCGACCGTGGGCATCACCGAGTACGACAAGCTGCCCGAGGCCGCCCGTCGCTACCTGGAGCGCGTTGCCGAAGTCTGCGGTGTGCCGATCGACCTGGTGTCGACCGGTCCTGATCGCAATGAAACCATTGTCCTGCGTCACCCCCTGAAGGGCTGACATCGGGTTAATATTCCAAAGGCCGCCCCC
>NZ_JBHFII010000055.1:101362-126871 GCF_057334215.1 Achromobacter maghribensis
CCCTTTTCGTATCTTTAAGCAGGAGATGCTTGCCTATGAGCGCGCCGACCAATGATGACAGCCATCTGTGGGTGACGTGGGACGATTACAACCGCTTGATCGAACGCCTGACTTTGCAGGTGCATCAATCGGGATGGAAGTTCGACAAGATTCTTTGTCTGGCGCGCGGTGGTATGCGCGTCGGTGACGTCATGTCCCGCATTTTCGATGTGCCGCTGGGTATCCTGGCGACGAGCAGCTACCGCGAGGCGGCCGGCACGAAGCAAGGCGACATGGATATCGCCCAGTTCATCACCATTACGCGCGGCACATTGTCCGGGCGGGTGTTGTTGGTGGACGACATGGTCGATACCGGAAAGACCTTCAGCAAGGTCTATGATCACCTGAAGAGCCAGTTCGCTGATATCACCGAACTGCGCAGCGCGGTCCTGTGGTGGAAGGGGCATTCCCAGGCAACGCCCGACTACTATGTCGAGAAGCTGCCGACGAACCCCTGGATCCACCAGCCGTTCGAAGATTACGACAGCCTGCGTCCGCATCAGCTCGAGGCCTGGATCCGCAAGGGCTCCCAGGGCTGAGCCGGCACCGGCCAGAGGAGGGGCGCCAGGCAGCCTTCAGGCCGCAAGTGTCCCTCCTAGTAGTCAAAATGGCCATGACCATGCTAGAATCGCTGGTTATCGCTAAACCGAACTTGGCTTGTTACTCTTTGGGTAGTCTTTGGGTAACGGAAACAGCCAGCGCAAATCCGGATAATAGATATCGGATTGCGCTCCAAGGTTCCTCGTTTCCGCGGTACTCGCTTTGTGTTGTGGTTGCGTGCCTGGTCTGCCAGCGCATGCCCATAGGGCGAAGGGATGTTTTCGCGGACCTGGACCCGCGGCAGCGTTGCTGGTAAGCAAGCCAGGTTTGTCATCAACTTTTGTTACCCTACAAGCAGGCCAATCACTTTATGCCTATCGTTCGACTGAAGGAAAACGAACCGTTTGAAGCCGCTCTGCGTCGCTTCAAGCGCACCATCGAAAAGACCGGTTTGCTCACCGAGCTGCGTTCGCGCGAGTTCTATGAGAAGCCCACGGCCGAGCGCAAGCGCAAGCACGCCGCCGCTGTGAAGCGCCACTACAAGCGCATCCGTAGCCAACAACTGCCCCCGCGCCTGTATTGATTTTTGATTCCCGAATCTATTGATTCCAGAATCATTCATCCAGGATCTACTCGCCCGAGTCGACGTCGTCGACGTAGTCGGGCGATATGTGCAGTTGCGAAAGGGTGGGGCCAACCTGCTTGGCCTGTGCCCCTTTCATAACGAAAAAAGTCCGTCCTTTACTGTCAGCCCCACCAAGCAGTTCTACCATTGCTTCGGTTGTGGAGCGCACGGCAGTGCCATCACTTTCCTGATGGAACATACGGGCACCAGTTTCCCCGAAGCCGTGCGTACGCTCGCGGCTTCGGCGGGAATGACGGTCCCCGAAGAAAATCGCAGTCCACGCCAGCAGCAGGAATCCGTGCGCCGTAAGGCCGAGGAATCCCGCCATACGCAGGTGCTGGATGCCGCGCAGGCGCATTACCTGAAGCAGTTGCGTGCGTCGCCAGCGGCGATCCGTTATCTGAAGCAGCGTGGCCTGACCGGTGAAATCGCGGCGCATTTCGGCTTGGGGTGGTCGGGTACCGACCGCCATGGCCTGTCGCAGGTTTTCCCCAATTACGATGACCCCACGTTGGTGGAGTCCGGGCTGGTCATTGAGTCCGAAGACGGTCGTCGCTACGACCGCTTCCGCGAACGCGTCATGTTTCCCATCCGCAACGTGCGGGGCAGCCTGATCGGATTCGGCGGACGCATCATTGGCAAAGGCGAGCCCAAATACCTGAATTCTCCCGAAACGCCTCTGTTTTCGAAGGGCCACGAGCTCTACGGCCTGTGGGAGGCGCGCCAGTCCATCCGCCAGGAAGGGCAGGTGATCGTGGTCGAAGGCTATATGGATGTGGTCGGCCTGGCGCAGCAGGGCATCGCGAACGCGGTGGCCACGCTGGGCACGGCCACTACGCCCGATCACGTGAAGAAGCTGCTGCGCGCCAGCGACAAGGTGATTTTCAGTTTTGACGGCGACGGAGCCGGCCGGCGCGCCGCCTGGCGGGCGTTGCAGGCTTGCCTGCCCGTCTTGCGTGACGATATCGCAATTCGGTTCCTGTTCCTGCCATCCGAGCACGACCCGGATTCCTATGTGCGCGAATTGGGCGCCGAAGCCTTCCGGGCTTGTCTGGCCGAAGCGGTGGCGCTGTCGCGTTTCCTGCTGGACGAACTGGCATCGCGGCACAACATGAACGAGGCCGAAGGGCGTGCAAGCTGCCTGCATGAAGCCAAGCCGCTTTTGGCGGCGATTCCCGAATGTGCGCTGCGTGTGCAGATCGAGCGGGAAATGGCCAAGCTGGTGCAACTGACACCCGAAGAGATGGCGCAGATCCTGGCGCAACAACCGGCCAAGCCGTTTGCGCCCACGGCCGCGCCCAAACCGGCAGGCGAGGTAACGGCGTCCTCCGCGGCGGACCATGAAGGTGGTCACCCGGACATGGGCTATGACTTTGCCGGGCATGATTTTCACGACATTCCTGCCGACGAGCCGGATTTCCCCGATTACGGTCAATTCGCGTCGCAAGGCGGTGGCGAATTCACGGGTGGCGGTCAGCGCGCGGGCGGCAAACAGGAATGGAAGGGCAAGAGCGACTGGAAAAGCAAAGGCGACTGGAAAGGCGGTAAAGGCAACTGGAAAGGGCGTCGAGATAACGACGTCGGGGGCTTCGAAGGCCGCCGCACCATGCCGTCGTTGGCCAAGCGCTTGCTTGGGTTGTTGCTGGCGCATCCCGAACTGGTGGACTCCATGGGAGACCAGCAGCTTGAAGTCATCGACCATGGCCCCCATCTAGGATTGGTAAGGGACTTGATCATGCTGGCGCAATCCAGCGGCGCGCGCCATGTCGGCGCACTGCTGGAAGCGGCAGAGCCCGATTCGGACCTTGCCACGGTGCTCAAGGGGTTGCGAGCGGATATTCTGTCCCAAGAAGACCTTCCAGACCCTCAAACCGAGTGGGATGATGCGTTGCGACGCATTGAATTCGATTCGGCCAAGCTTGAAATGGCCAAGTTGGCGGCCGCCGGATTGTCGACGGACGAGGCGCGCAAGCGCTACGTGGAGCTATCCAGCCGCATGGCAACGCTGAAAGGTGCCGGGATACGCTAAATGCGCTAAAATCAAAGGTTGTCCGCTAGCCGGCGGTTGCTGATGGGTGGACAAAACGCTGGAAAACCCGGCGGGAACCTGGAGGAAGCCTGGAAGAAGGCCAGGCGGGGAAGCCTTGGGTCCGTTAGCCTCTTTGCTCCATTGGTGCGTTTTCAGTTGATTGCAGCTTAATTCTTCCTGAATTTGCTGATAGTCCTGGCGCGAATGTGGGGTTGGTGCGATAGATCACGGAATCTATTGCAGCGGGCGGAATCTAACCCAGTAGTGATGTTGAAGACAGGTTTAAAGGCACGGTTGAAGGCGTGTCTGGAAAGTACTTGTAGGCGCTTTGTGCATGATGGCACGCTGCGTTTGAAGATGTTGAAGATGTGTAGTGCTAGATGTGTAGTGCTAGATGTATAGCGCCATTTGATCCGCAGAAATTATCAGGTCCGCGCGTCAAAATTGTTACATAGTTAATTAATATAGCTGATAGCTGAGCGGTGAATCAGGCAGTTCAACGGCGTGTCGTTTCGCGTAGCGTTAGTGGTCTGGGTGCTGTGTCTACATAAGCTGCTAGGGGTGCATCCCCATAAGCAAGCAAAGCCTATTTATAGGCAGGCAGCCCCCCCAACGCCCGGAATCCGCCGTGGAATGAGGTCATGCACGTCAAGCGTCCCAACGGTATTGCACCGCCCCGACGCCAAGCGGGCTCGCAAGAGCTGGCGCTGCGAACAACGCAGCCGCATGAACTCCGCCGATTCACCAGTTTTACCCGTATTTTGCGCCGCGCCGGGCCACCGTCCAGGGCGGCTTTATGCGGTGCAACATGCCCAAACGGGTTGCGACGACCACGGAAGCGACTATGACCAAATCCACCGGCAAATCCTCCTCTGCAATTGATGCGGCTGAACTCAAGGCCCCTGCGGCCAAGCGCGCCGTAAGCATGGCGGCGGAAAAAGCGCCCGCCAAAACGGCGGTGAAGGTCGCCAAGCCCGCTGCCAAGACGGCTGCCAAGAAGGCAACCAAAACGGCCGCGGCTGATAAGCCCGAAAAAGTGACGAAGGCTCGCGCCAAGAAGGCTGAGGATAAGCTCGCCGACTTGGTGGGTGGCAGCGCGCCCCGTTCGGGTCCGGTACCCAGCGGTCGCCGCCCGGGCCGCCCCGCCAAGAACGCCAATAACGACGGCGATGGTTTCGACGACACGATGGACGGCGAAGGCGAAGTGCTGCCTGACCTGAAGCCGCCCAAGCGCGGCGGCAAGCGCGGCAAGGCAGATCCCAAGGATCTGATCGCCCGTGGCCCCGTCACGCCGGAAGAATACGAAGCGCGCCGCAACCGCCTGAAGCAGCTGATCAAGCTGGGCAAGGACCGCGGCTACCTGACCTACGGCGAAATCAACGATCATCTGCCTGACGATCTGGTCGACGCGGAAGCGATCGACGGCATCATCAGCACGTTCAGCGACATGGGCATCGCGGTCTACGACCAGGCCCCCGACGCCGAAACGCTGCTGATGAGCGAAAACGCGCCGGTCGCGTCCAACGACGACGACGTCGAAGACGAAGCCGAAGCTGCGCTGACCACCGTCGACTCCGATTTCGGTCGCACCACCGACCCCGTGCGCATGTACATGCGTGAAATGGGTTCGGTCGAACTGCTGACCCGCGAAGGCGAAATCGAGATCGCCAAGCGTATCGAAGACGGCCTGAAGCACATGGTCATGGCCATCTCGGCCTGCCCGACCACGATCAACGAGATCCTGGCCCACATCCTGCGCGTGCGGGAAGGCCAGGCGCAGATCGACGAAGTCGTCGATGGCCTGGTTGATCCGGAAGACGGTGAAGAATACGCCGGCGCCGGCGTTACCGCCGACGAAGACGAAAGCGATGACGGCCCCGCGGGCGGCATGTCCAGCAAGCAGCTGGAAGACCTGCGCGTGAAGGCGTTGGCCAAGTTCGACGAGGTCAGCAAGCAGTTCGACAAGATGCGCCTGTCGTACGAGAAGGACGGCTACAAGTCGGACATCTACGTGCGTGCCCAGGAATCCATCCAGAACGAACTGATGGGCATCCGCTTCACGGCCAAGATGGTCGAAAAGCTGGCCGACACGTTGCGCAGCCAGGTTGAAGAAGTGCGCCAGCTTGAGCGCGCCGTCCTGCACACGTGTGTGGACCGTGCCGGCATGCCGCGCACGCACTTCATCAAGGTCTTCCCGGGCAACGAAACCAACCTGCAGTGGGTGGTGGACGAAGTCGCCGCCGGCCATCCGTACGCCGAGACGCTGGAACGCCAGATTCCCGCCGTGCAGGAATTGCAGCAAAAGCTGATCGACCTGCAAACGCGCGTCGTGCTGCCGCTGAAAGACCTGAAAGACGTCAACAAGCGTATGGCCACCGGCGAAGCCAAGGCTCGCAAGGCCAAGCGCGAAATGACCGAGGCCAACCTGCGCCTGGTGATCTCGATCGCCAAGAAGTATACGAACCGTGGCCTGCAGTTCCTGGATCTGATCCAGGAAGGCAACATCGGCTTGATGAAGGCCGTGGACAAGTTCGAATACCGCCGCGGCTACAAGTTCTCGACGTACGCCACGTGGTGGATCCGTCAGGCCATCACGCGTTCGATCGCCGACCAGGCGCGTACCATCCGTATCCCGGTTCACATGATCGAAACGATCAACAAGATGAACCGGATCAGCCGTCAGATTCTGCAGGAAACCGGTGCCGAGCCGGATCCCGCGACCCTGGCGCAGAAGATGGACATGCCGGAAGACAAGATCCGCAAGATCCTGAAGATCGCGAAGGAACCGATCTCCATGGAAACGCCGATTGGTGACGACGATGACTCGCACCTGGGCGATTTCATCGAAGACACGTCCACCCTGGCACCTTCGGACGCGGCTCTGCACGGCTCCATGCGTGATGTGGTCAAGGAAGTGCTAGACTCTCTCACCCCGCGTGAAGCCAAGGTTCTGCGTATGCGTTTCGGCATCGAAATGAGCACCGACCAGACCCTGGAAGAAGTGGGCAAGCAATTCGACGTCACGCGTGAGCGCATTCGCCAAATAGAGGCTAAAGCGCTGCGGAAGCTGCGTCACCCCAGCCGGGCCGATAAGCTGAAGAGCTTCCTGGAAGGGCAGTAATCGTTTCCTGGGCCTCTAGCTCATGCCTGGTTAGAGCAGCGGACTCATAATCCGTTGGTGCCGAGTTCGACTCTCGGGGGGCCTACCAAGAAAATCCTGAGTAATCAGGTACCTACAGCCGCCAGCAATGGCGGCTGTTTCGTTTTTGCCATTTGACTGTGCCAAGCCCGATGCATCCGTTGGCGGCGTCTGCTGTGAGGCTGGACATGGCGCCCCGGCGCTTGTATTAGTGTTTTGCCGGAAAGTCGCTGGGCCAGCGCATGGCTTCGGGCGCTTCCGATGCGCTTGGGTCTGGTACTTCGGCGGGCCGACTGTCGGGTCTTTCCGACACGCGCCTTTCCCCCGTACCAAACAAGCTTGTGGCCAGAATCTTGACTAGATCGCTGTCTTGCATCGCCATCCCCTTCAGCAGAGAACTTCCTTCATCTCATCCTGCGGGCTCAAAGCCTTGCAGCGTGTCCGGTATACGCTATTCCCAAATGCGAGGCTCTGCCATCGGTAGGAAGTCGTATCCCTACAACCTAGTCATCCCGCTTGGGTATGGGCAAACTATCCCGGGCGGCTTTTCGTCGGGGCCTGTCCCAGGAGTGTGTAAGGATTGCGCATTTGGGAGCTCCGAAAAAAAGGCCCGCCGTAGCGGGCCTTCAGTTCAGTGTTTTGGTGAAAAATCGCTGGGCCACCGTAGAAACTTGTCAGTCGGGTTTTGAGAGTCCATAGTGGCCTCCTATCGCAGGGTTTACTTGCCAGTTGGACCGTGCCATGTAGCACCGGTTCAACAATTATCGAACGGCGAGCGACTGCGAAACCGTGGAAAACGACCAGCTTAAGCCCTTACTTCGCGTGCGCGAACAGGGGCTATTTTCATAAGCAATTGATATATAAGGAATATGTGTCTGGATTGATGTGCTTCGGCCTAATGGCGGATGCTAGGCGCGCAAGTAATAGAGTTGCAGCCAGTCGGACAAATATGTCTGGATGACTGTGCTGAAATGCGCATCCAATTGCTGGGCTACGGCGTCCATGTCTTCGGGGGTGGCCGTTGGTGGCACAACCACTGGATTGCTCATATGGAGTGTATAGCGCACGCCAGGAAGACGTTCGAGGTGCACGGGAACCAGTCGTGCGCCGCTGGTCGCCGCGAGGCGTATTGCTGCGGAGAGGTTTCCGCCATGGGGCAGCGGCCGGCCAAACGTCGGAAAATGGATTTGCTTGCCGCGCGCTTCGTCCAAATGGAGGAGCACGAAAGTGTCGGGCCGTTGCAACTGGCGTAGCAGTTGCCGAGTGGTGCCGATCCCGGGTGGCAATATTGCGGCATTGGCGCGCGGGCGTAGCTTGACACTCAAGCGCTGGCGGAACCGGTTCAAGAATGGTCGCGTGACTGTCGTGCCATGCCGTCCCGTCAATGCCAGCAACGCGCCGCCCATGGTGTCGCCCAGATTGGCCGTATGCACGGTGACGAAGATCACCGGCCGGCGGTCTTGCAGAATTTCGGCCAATGCGGAAGGGTCCGCCGCCTGCACCCGCGTGCTGTTGCTGATGCGGTCGCTGATCAGCGTTTCCAGGAAGGTGCGGCCGGCGTTCTGTCGCAGTTGCGCGATCAGATCGTTGATTTGCTCGCCGTCGCGCAGGTCCGGCCGCAACATGGCTAACGCGGTGCGTGCCCGTTGTTCCATCTCTTTACGCTCAGCCCGGCCGTAACGCCCACGCCAAGCTCCTATCGCCGAACAACGCTCGACAGAGATAAGGCGGAGCAGGTAATACAAGCCGAATTCCAAGGCCCCGCTTGCCGGATCTTGCAGCCAATAGCGAACCCAACGACGAAGTGACTCCGGCTCCCACAACGCGGATAGCAGCCTGGGCGGTACCGCGTTCAGACCTTTAGGGGGGCGGACGAGCGGGACGGTGCGTTTATGCAATACCAGCATGGGGCAGCCTGTAATGGAAAGAGCTACGTGCACTTGGAAGCCTAGCTGCGTGATGGAGCGGCGGCGTCCCAAACCTGATGATCGAGGGAAGCGTGGCTGTCCACGACTCACGCCGGAAAAGCCCCGTAATCCATACCGCAGGCGTTATCCGGGGGCTAACCGGAAACCGCGGCCCACATCGTGTCGATCGATTCTGTGATGCCACTTGGCTCCGCAGGTCATGCAGCAATATTGGTCAACGCGGCCCCCGGTTTCTCTCGCCAAAATGGGGTTCAAGTGTGCGGCCATAGACCCCAGGAACCGGAGCGCGGGGTGGGGGTCCGACCTAGGGCGGCATACCGCCAAGGCATGGCAGGGGTCGCACAGCCCGACCTCGATGTGAACGTCTTTGGTGTCGCCATAGGCGCTTATGTGACGATATGGCTCTAGTTGCTGCATGCAGATCTTCTCCAAACCGGAGCTTTGGTGTTTAAGTGAGCGCGCCTGGCCCCTGAATCGGCTTCGCACTCGAACGTGCGCACGCCTGAGGGGCGCTCAATGCGTGCCGCTTCTGCGGCAACGCATTGAGCGCATTGGTACTTAGGCTGCCTTCTTCCAGTAGGTGTAGGTCCGCAGGATGTGCAGTTCGATCGCCGTTGCGCCTTCAAGCAGGGCTGCCGGGATCCGTGCGGCCCCCCCCGTCCAGCGCATACTCATTCCATGGACATCCTGCTGTTCGTGCAGGCCTTCCAGACGGGGATCTTGCAAATCAATGGCATGACGGCCTGAAGGCGTTTCCACCACGATTTGCGACAAACCGACGCCGACCTTGCGAAGGTCCCGGCGGGCATGCGCGGTGGTGTCGCGAACCACGGCCGAGTTCGACGCAATGATCACGTCGTCGTCCACAGGGGCCGAGAGTTCGAAACGTACCGAGCCTTCGTTGGGACCGTTGACCGACTCGATGGTGTGGTCGCCGATCTGAAGGTGTAGGCCGGTTTCGGTGACGCGGCGGATGCCCGTAAGTTGTTCCGCACGCTTGAGAATCGATTTGCGCAACGCCTCGATGACCGGACCGCCGCGCACGACTTCGATACCTTCGATCTGCGGGCGTCCTTCGGTGACGCCGAAATCGGGGTTCATGGCGACGCTTGGGGCGTTTTCGAACATGTCGCGGTTGCCCGTGTCGACATACGATTCCGCAGCAGCCCCTTCCGCAATGAGGATGTCGAATTGATCAAGCTCGACGTGGAAGTATTCGAACGACGTGCGATTGAATTCCTGGGTAACCGTCTGGCCGTTGACCAGCAGCATGGCCGGTACCAGCTTGCCGTCGAAGTACATGTGGTGGCCCGGCGAAACGTAGAGATCGCGATTGGGCACATTCGGAGCCAAAGAACCGGCGCTAAAGCGCACGGGATACGCGCGAATCGCGTCCGAGGCCTTGATGCGGCTGCTGTTCAGCTTCCGATGGCCAACCCACTTCACCGTCGCGATTCCGCCACGGGCGGTAAGAAGGCGATCGCCGGCCTGAATCTCTTCCACCGGCTTCTCGCCGTCCACTGTTGCAATCCGGGTGCCGCGGAGATAGCAAGCGAAAACCACATTACCGGAACCGTCGATGCTGAAGGTGGCGCCGGCGGGGTAGTCGGTGATTTGAAAGGACCCCAGATTGGTAGTGATGGGAATCGGGCCGCTGGACACGAATTGCACTTGCAGCACGCCAGTAGCTTCATCGAAGGAAACCTGGTTGCCGACCGTATTCGCGCCGATGAGGTTGTCTTTTTCGACGATCAGTTGGTCGCCGTTAGAGAGGCCCGAAATCGTCGGAAAGGTGGAAAGATTCAGATCGATCGTCGGCATGATCACTTTCAGCGTGCCGGTGCCGTTAGCGTCGAAATTGATCTTGGTGTTTTCCAGCAAAGAGACGTCAAGTAGTTCGCCTCCGTATTGCAGGGAGGAGTCTGCACCAATGTTGTAGGTGATGGCATTTGCGGCGGTCACGCCGGCGACGCCCGAAACCACGACATTCGCTCCGTTGATCGCGCTGACGGTGTTGGTTTGCAGTACGCCTGCGCCCACCGTCGGATTCAAGGTTACATCGACGCCGTCAACGATAAGGTTACTGTTGCCCAGCAGTTCGGCATTAATAATGTCGTCTGCAGGGGCATTCGTGGAGTTAATGATCTCGGTGGTATTCGATCCAACGGAAATATCCAGTGCCATGCTGTCCTCGGATTTTTTGCGTAAAGGTGTCCCCGCCGGGTGCATAAATGCACTCGGACATATTCTTGGGGCGAGAAATGAACGCTACCTAAGTCGTAGCTGGTGAGGTGGCGCTAACGGAAAATGGGCGACATTGACTTTCTCCCATATGGAAAGTTGTGCGAGTGAAACGCGCTAGAACGGTGTCAGTAATCGAGGGTTCGAGTTACTCGAAGCAATTATTAATGAAGCTGAGTTACTCATTTATAGGGATAACCCTATATGGAAAAAAAACGAAAACGTTTTGCAATCAAAGCAAATTACAGTTACCAAATCAGCGAAAAGGGCGGATTTATGCCTAGTTTTACGAGTAAAAAATACGAAATTTTTCAGAAATAGCTAAATTTCGCCTAAAAAAGGCAAAAATCGGCCCCTAGTGTCAAATTATTGCGAAAGTGTTTTATATCGAAATATAACAAGCGATGATATTTTTAAGCAGGCATTCAGAATTTCGGGCGAAGTTACAAAATATTCTTCTGAATCATATTTGACGGCTTGTATTTATTTTTAATCTCTATTTTTTTATAAACCGGAGTTTTCGAGTACGTGCACATGGTGTTGTGCAACGTATCCGGCTATGCGAATCAGATAGCCTGAAGAGCCCAACGGCCGATCTCGGGGAAACGCAGAGGGCGTGATCAATCTGCGAAAAAATACGCGGGCCGGCGTGAATGGACGGCGAGCGCCGGCTTCGGCCGCGGCACACGGAAAGGAAGGCGTGTGCGTTCTATGTGGTATTTCGTTGGCACCGCGGTCGCGGGCCAGGAGAGGGCCTGCATATCGCCGGGAGCGATACAGGACGAGCGCCCTCCTGCATGAGGAGATGCTCTGTACGTTGGATCAGACCGCTAGGCGGAATCCGTCCTCGACGCCCCATTTGCCGATTTTGTGCAGCCAGCGGGTGTCGCACTGTATGCATCGATAGTGATTGATGCGTTCGACGGCATCCTGATCGCCAGGACGGGAGTCACCTTGCGGAGTAAAGCCTTGATACCGGAGGTTGTCGTGGGGAGGAATCCCTGCCATACCGGATGCCAGGCTATAGCAGGCGTCGCACAACACGATTGTCACAGGAGCCTCTATTCGTGCTGAGTATTGCAAAGATAGGCTGACTGCGCCGCGTTGAGTTTGCGGGCCGTCAGGCCGAGCCTACGACGAAGGCGCGTTCGAAGGGGCCATGTCGTGGTCGGGACGAAGAACGAGTACCGAAAGAACACTGTATGAGGTGACATTTTGTCGTCCCGTTGTTACGACCATTCAAAAAGGGGACAGACTTTATGTTAAGAGTTCTTTCCATGATATTCAAGCGAGCACACGCCTGCATCCCCCTCTTGGGAAGTTGATGTGCCCACTTCGTTAGCAATTTGAAAATTAATAATTCAAAAATAAACTTTATATATCTGACTGACCACTAAATGTATATATTTGATACTTGTGCACGCCTGATCACGTGCGGCACCTCAACGGCGGAGTTAACCAACCGTTGCGGGCCGGCTTCACCTTCCAACCGATTGTGGGGCAAGGGAAAGGACTGTCACCAAGCTGTGGGCTTCAGTTCGTTTGAAGTGCTCTATTCGACGCATGTAAGGCATGCGCCCATTCAGTACTGGGTTCTCCATCACTGCTTAGATGCCAGAAGTAGAAGGCAAAGCCGGGCAGGGAGAAGTTCTGAAATGAGCGCTGCTTGCATTGAGAGAACCGGCGCGTACGGATCCGGGGAGTCTGGACTATGCTCTATTCGAGCTCACGGACGCGCCAGGAACGTTCGAGATGCGCGAAGATGCCGTAAGGGAGATGCTGACCTCGCGACTGCTCACGCTGTTTTGCTTTGAATCCTTGCGACGCAGAATTGGAATACGGAAGGGCATCATTGCGAACCCTTACATTGCCGTTACGAATAAGCAGCTAGGATTCCGATATTCGAAAATTGGATGCGTAGTATGAATAGCGAGAAACCGTCGCCCGAGCCGAACAAGCGGCGCTGGCCATTCGGATATGGCGAGGAACGGGAATGCAAGGTGGCTGCCAACGTTTGAAAGAACGTCGGCGCCGTCGCGGTGACGCCTAACGAGGCGCCATTCCTTTGCTTAGCCTGACCGGCGCTTCCAGCAGCGAGGCCGTCATTCCGTCCCGTTCGTGGACACAGGGCTCTTCCCGCAAGCCCTTCATGAAATCATCATAGAGTTCACCCGTCACGCCAGCTGGCCGCTTCAAGTCGGCGGAGAGCTGATAGGCGCGCAGCAGCACGGATCGCAGCCGTTTGACCTCCCATAGCAATGAGATGACGTCGGCGTTCCAGGGCTGGCGCTCGCGGATGTTGCGCAGGTCGGCGTGGGTGAGGGGGGCTTTGAACGGCATGGTGGAAGACACTGTTTGTATATACAGTATATTCCACAAAAAAACGGGGCCATTCCTTTCCTTTGGGGGCGGTAGGCAGGGCGATAGCGCTGCCTGTCAGCCGTCCGTCGGCATTCGCGCAGTACGACCTGAGCAAGCGGGATGCGGCCAGCGGCAACAGCTTGTTCTCGATGATCCAGATGTTGGCCATCGGGTTGGGCGTGACGATAGGTGGGGGGCTGGTCGGCATTTCGGCACGCTGAAGCGGGGAGCGGAACCCGGCGCGGACGGGAGCGGGGAATGCTCGAAATGAGCGCGCTAGCTGCGCGCCAAAGCCCGCGCAGAAATGGAAGAGCGCCCCAGCTCTAGATGAGTCTGGGGCGCTCCTGCCCGGCTTCGCACGCGATGGGTGTCAGACAGCCCGGCAACTCCAATCTACTGCCGGGGTAGGGCCTCGGCAATAGGGAAAACCCTGAAAAATTAGCGGGTTACAAGATTTCCCCCGCTGACGTTTTTCGCAGGGCTCGGCGTGGCAGGAAGTCGCGCGGCCGGGCTTTCCTTGGCGCCTGGGACGCGCCATTCAGGCGTGTCAATGCACCTGTGCCCATTTTGCCCGCCTCGGCATCTGCGAATTGTCGTCCCTGCCTGCCACGCCGACACTGAATCCCACATTCATTGCATCGGAGAGCAGACATGTGGGGCATTCGTAAGCGTCAGTTGGGCCAAGGCATGACCGAGTACATCGTGGTCGTCGCGCTGGTCGCGGTGGCCGCAATTGCCGTCTATCAGTATTTCGGGCAAGTCGTGCGTTCCCAAACCGCCGCCATGGCCCGCGAACTCGCGGGCGAAGACGGCAGCACGCAGAGCCGCGCGGCGCAGCAGGCGGCGCAGAAGGCCGCGGCTCAGACCAAGGCACGTTCGCTCAAGTCCTTCACCGGCAACGCGGCGGATGCGAAGTGACGCTGCCAAGGCGTACGCAAGCCGTCCGTCAGCATGGCCAAGCGTTGGTCTTGGGCATGCTGATCGTGGCGGTCGCCGTGGTGTCCCTGGTTGTGCTTTACAACCTGGGCCAAACGGTCGAAGGCCGGGTCCGGCTGACGCACGCCGCCGATGCGGCCGCCTATAGCGGCGCGCTTGAACAAGCGCGCACGCTGAACGCCATCGCCTATGTCAACCGGACGCAGATCGCCCATCAGGTTGCGATGGCGCATCTGGTGACGCTGGCGGCGTCCGCGCAGTACGGCCGCACGCTGCAGTCGCAGCGCAACCGCGGCAATCCTCCCGTCAGCTTGATTGCGATGCTGTTTGGTCCCGACATGGGGTTGGCCTATCGGGCGGGTCGGGCGCTGCCGGACGCCGAGGCACGACTAGCCGGCGCCTTCGCGCAGCATGATCGTGTTGTGTATCAGGTGCTTGAAAAGGCTGCGGCGTCCGCCATGACGGATCTGCCTGCGTCTCGCGACCGTGTCATGCGCAAGGTGCTTGCCGCCAATTTCTCGGAAGACGGGGCGGAGGCAAGCGCGGGCGCGCAGGGATTGACCTTGCAGATGCTGTCGGATGCATGGCCGGGATTCATCGAACGCAGCGCCGCTACGCGCCAATCTGGCCTGCGGCCAGCGGTCGAGCAGGCGGCTGAGCGTTACGAGTTCCTGAAGAAAAGGAACTACACGCGACGTAATCCATGGCTTGTCAGTACCCGCTGCCCGTTCTTTCGGCACGAACTGCGTCGTCGTGGATCGACCTGGCTCGGGCCGGATGGCCGGTGGGGGGCCTTGGACACGCAGTCATTCCATGCGCTGCGGTCCAATCGCTGGATAGGTTGCTATTACCGCGAGTACGCAATGGGTTGGGGCACCGCGCAAGGCCAGAAGAGCAAGGCGCCTGAAGGCGTGGAATACGTCGAAGAACCGCCCGTGGATTTTTCGCAGGCAGACTTCTGGCGGTGGGTGGAGCAATCGACGTCGTGGGACCTCGTCAGCGGCTTCACGAATCCGATGGCCAATTCGTACGCGATGGCATCCGCGCAGCGATGGCCGGGCGGCGGGCTGCCCGTTTTTCGAGAGGTCGCCGCCGCGCGCATGGGAGATTCTCTGCGTTTTGCGGTCGGGGTGAGCCTTGCGGGTGCCGTGTTGAAAACCACGGACGCGGACAGCGCGCTGTCCCCACCAGCCGGTCTGTTCCGATACGCCGGTGTGGGGCAGGCAGGCGCCATCACGGTCACCAGCGCCGCCGAGACCTATTTCCTGCGGCCCGAACAACGCGCGGATGGGCGCGGTGAATTCGCCACGCTGTTTCGGCCGTACTGGCAGGCGCGTTTATCCGCTGTCAATTCCCAGGAAGCCTTGCTTGCCAGGAGATCGCCATGACCACGATGCGGATGAGGAAACGGCACATCGTTCGTCAGCAAGGCCAGGCCATGTTGGAAGCACTGTTGCTGCTGCCCCTGATGGCGGTGACGGTGTGGGCCGTGGCTGGCATCGGTGGCCTGCAATTTCTAGCGCAGCAGATGTCCCAGGCCAGCCGCAAGGCGGTGATGGCCGGAGCGCTGGGGCAGCCGCTCGCGCCTTCGTGGTCTCGCGCGGCTACGGTGCTGACGAAGCAAGGCAAGACGTTGCGGGGTATCGCGACGCCTGGCCTGAACGCTTTGCAGGACGAGTGGTTTGGCGTGGGATTGCAGTTGTTGTCGGTGCAAGCACAAGCGGTGCCGCTGCGCGTTGATGCCCCGTTTGCACTTCCGATCATCCGCCAGACGCGGGTGGCGATTGGCGCCGGGCATGCCGACGGGGATGCCGATGCGCGTCGTCGGATCGCCAATGCGCCCACGGCATGGCGGCAGGCTGAACGCGGGTCGCTGACGCAGGCGCGTCGGGTGGGGGCGCTAGTGCAACGCATGGACGGTCCGTGGGGCAGGCCTTCGGTGTCGACGGACTGGCTCTCGGCGTGGGAAGACGTCGTGCCTGCGGATCGGTTGGGGAGACGTGGAGGGAAGAGTCGATGAATGCGTACATGCTTGCGTGCTTGCTGCGGAAGGAGCGCGCCTTTGCTGGTTCGTGCCGGTTGATGCTGGCCGGCGGTTTGATGGCGTGTGCAACGGGGCTGATAGCCGCGCCGGCGTCGGATGATCGAGCGTTGCCAAAGCCCAAGGCGTCGTCACTGAACCGGCTGCAGTTTCCCGACGGCGCGCGCCATGCGCTGCTGGCCGATCGCTTGTGGCTGTATGGACAACCGGCCGAGGTTCTTGTGTTCGACGTGCCGATGAAAGCGCCGGACCTGATTCGCCATCTGTCGCGGCAGCAGTCCGCATTGGTGGATTTGAACGTGCTGCCCGGGCAGTTGATCCTTTCCGGCACGATCGGCGACGAGCAGTGGGTGGTGCAGATGGAGGACGCCGGTGCTGGGCGCACGGTAGGCAGTATTTCCACGTTGCGCGTTGTGGCGGCATCTCAGGCATCGTCGCGGGAATCGCCCGAGCCCGCGTGGTTGCCGGAAGGTTCACGCTTGCGGCTGGATTTAGCCGTCATGGACGAAGGCGTCAGGGTGACCGAACGGATCTGGCAGCATGCGTTCACACCAGCGCGGATGATATCCGTGCTGGATGCGCGCCTATTGCAGAATGGATGGCGGCGTCAGGCCGGCGACGGCAAGGTGCAGGCCTGGGCACGGGGCAGCCACCGTCTGCGGATTTCCGTGGCGCCGCTGGATTCCGGCAGCGGCCTGCGCGTCAGGGGATGGGCGTCATGAAGGCCTTGATCATTCACGGCGTGCAGCGCTTGCGCCGCGTGGGCGTCTATGGCCTGGCGTTGACGGCGGGCCTGGTGTCGGCGTGGGCCGTGCGCGAGCATGTGCAGCAACGCGTGCAGGCGCTGGAGGCGCAAGCCCGTACCCCTGTCGTGGAACGCTTGGTGGCCGCTTATGACTTGCCTGCGGGCACGCGGCTGGAAGACATGCATCTGGCTGTGCGCGAAATCCCCGTGCAGTGGGCCTCCAGCGCCAGTCTGGATCCGTTGGATCTGAGCAGCCTGCTGGGGGCGACCCTGGCGGCGGACGTGGCGCACGGGGAGCCCCTGTTGAAGACGCACCTGACCTTCACCCCTCCGGCGCCCGCGTTGGCGTCGAGGCTTCGCTCTGGCCAACGGGCACTTACCGTCGCCGCAGGCGATCTCGGAGGGTTGGCCGAGATGCTGCGCGCCGGCGATCTGATCGATATCTACGTGAGCTTTTCACATCGGCAGCGCGAGCTCACTGTTCCGTTGCTGCAAGGCATGCGAGTGTTGACCGTGGGGGCAGAGGCCGATTCCGATGGCGCGGGCGTGGGCAACATTACGCTGGCCGCCGAGCCAGACGAAGCGGTGCGTTTCATCGCGGCCAGGCAGGCGGGCTCGCTGACGGCAATGCTGCGTCACCGTGATGATGCGGCTGCCGTAAAGGCGTCGGCTCAGACGGATCTGGCATCGCTTGTTGGTCTGGATGCCGAGCCCGAGCCGACTCCAGGCGTGAGCATCCTTTACGGAGACCGGGTGGATGCGCAAGCCCTTGTCGTTCCCCAAGGTCATGCCGCGATGACCGCCTTTGAGACGGGGCGGCCATGAGACGTATCGTGTTGATCCTTGGCGCGATGGGCTTGTGTCTGTGGGCGCCCGCCGCGTGGGCCGAGATGGAAGTGCTGCAACTCCAAGTGGGCGAGACGCGCGTGCTACCGCATCCCGGCGTGAAAAGGGTGGCTATTGGCAACGGGCAGGTGCTGAGCGCCGTGGCGGCGGAAGGCCGTGATGTTGTGATTTTCGCCCGTGCGGAAGGCATCTCTTCGGTGCACGTCTGGACCGCGAAGGGGAGGCCGACCGCCTACGAAATGCGGGTTGTCGCCGCGGGCGCGCCGCGCTTGCGGGCGGAAGTCGAGGCCTTGCTTGCCCGAATCCCGGGCGCGCGTAGCACAAATGTGGGCGAGCGCATCTTGATCGAAGGCGACGATTTGTCCGATGACGACAGGTCCCGTATCGCCGCCCTGGCCGAACGGTACCCTGCGGTGCTCGACTTCACCGGGCAAGTGGGCTGGGACCGCATGGTATTGCTGGATGTGCAGGTGGTCGAGATTCCCACCTCAAGGTTGCGAGAATTCGGCGTGCGTTGGGATGGCATGACGCAAGGGGGGATAAACGCGGGACTGGCGTGGGACGCGGGAGCGCTGGGCAGGATGACCCGGCCCGGAGACTCGGTGATCGAGACCGTGGGACCGGCATCGTCGGCTGCGGGCTATTTCGGCGTCAATGCGTTGTTGTCCGCGCGAATCGCCGCACTGGCGCAAACCGGCGAGGCCGTGATGTTGGCCCAACCGCAACTGCTTGCGCGCAGTGGTTCCAGCGCGACATTCCTGGCTGGCGGGGAAGTGCCTTACGTGTCGACCGATTCGCGCGGCAATCCCACGACGTTGTTCAAACCGTATGGCGTATCGCTCAACATCACGCCGCGCATCGACCGCAACGGAGTAATCCGCTCGTTGATCGAGGTGGAAGCCAGTTCGGTGGATGCCTCGCTTAGCGTGGCCGGCGGTCCGGCGTTGCGCACCCGGCGCGCGTCCACCGAATTCAACGTGCGCTCGGGTAACACGCTGGTCATCGGCGGGTTTCTATCCAGGGAGCAAGGGGAAGAAGTCAGCGGTTTGCCTTGGCTGCAGAACATTCCCATCCTGGGGGCGCTGTTTGCGTCGCGCCGCTATCAACAGCGAGAAACTGAATTGGCGATTTTCGTCACGCCAAAGATCGTGTCGCAAAGTGAACCTGCCATGGCGGACCGGATACGGCGTGGGCGCGACGTGCTGAACGCCACATTTCCCGAGCCGCCCCGTTTGGGCACCTCAGTGCCATTGGCAACGGGAGGTTGGGATCCTTATTCGGGGGCCGGTTCCCAATGGGCGGCCGGCGATGACGTGGCTCGGACCCTGCTTCGGGAGTAAGACGATGCTTGATATTGAGATGACTTTCGAGGACGCGGGCGTTCGCCGCCTGGCGGCTGCAGCGCCGGTATTGATCGGACGGAGCGCGCAGTGCGATCTGCGTATCGCGAACTGGCGGGTCGGCAGGCAGCACGCTCGCCTGTCGCGCGAGGATGCCGATATTGTCCTTGAGGACCTGGGCACGCTAGCCGGCACAATGGTGAATGGCGTCAGGGTAGTGCGACATGCGCCGGTGCTACCTGATGACGACATTCTGATCGGCCCCTGCCGCCTGAGGGTGCAATGGGACTCGTCCAGTGCTGCACCAATGGCGGATGCTCAGGCGCACGAGGCCGCCGAGTCCGTGGCGGCCAGTCCTGCGTCCGTCTCGGTGTTGCCGCACGCAGCAAGGATCGCGCAGCCGGTGGCGCCTCAACGGCTTCAGGAACGCCGACGATTGCACGCGGCGCTGCTTGATGGGCTGGACCTGCGCCGACGCGATGTGGCGGGCATGAGCGACGGCACATTGCGTGCGGAAGCGGAACGTCTGCTGACCCAGATCGTCGCCACGGATCCTGACTTGTCCTCCGATGTGGACAGGGCGGCCCTGTGCCGCGAGGTGCTGGATGAAGCCGTTGGCCTGGGGCCGCTGGAGCCCTTGCTGGCGGCGCCCGACATTACCGAAATCATGGTCAATCGCTATGACGAGATCTACGTCGAACGTGCCGGCCGGCTGTGGCGGCATCCCGCAGCCTTCACCAGCGAGCAATCCGTGCGTTGGGTGATCGAACGCATCGTGACGCCGCTGGGCAGGCGCATCGACGAGAGTTCGCCCATGGTCGATGCTCGTCTGCCTGACGGGTCGCGCGTGCACGCCATCATTCCGCCTGTCGCCATGAAAGGAGCAAGCCTGACCATCCGAAAATTCCCGCAGCGACGGCCCAAGATGGCCGATCTGATCGCCGCGTCTTCGTTAAGCGACGGCATGGCGCAGTTCCTGGCGGTATGCGTCCGGATGCGTAAAAGCCTGGTGGTATCGGGCGGGACCGGTTCTGGCAAGACGACGTTGCTGAACATCCTTTCAAACGAGATTCCGGACGGCGAACGCGTCGTCACGATCGAAGACGCGGCGGAGCTGCGGCTGAATCATGATCACTTGGTTGCGCTGGAGGCGCGCCCCGCCAACCAGGAGGGCAGAGGGCATATCGATATCCGCGAACTGGTGCGCAATGCGCTACGCATGCGGCCCGACCGGATCGTCGTCGGCGAGTGCCGGGGGGCCGAGGCGTTCGACATGTTGACGGCCATGAACACCGGGCATGAAGGCTCCTTGACGACGCTGCATGCGAATTCTCCTCGGGATGCGCTGGGCCGGCTGGAGTCCATGATCTTGATGGCCGGCCTGGATCTGCCGTTGTCGGCCGTGCGCGAGCACATTGCCGCCAGCGTGGATCTGGTGGTGCAGCAGGCCCGGTTGGCGGACGGTCGCCGGGTGGTGATGTCGATCGTTGAAGTCGCGGGCATGGAAAGCGGGCGCATCCAGCTGTTGGAATTGTTCCGGTACGACCGCGTGGCTGGCTTTTTGGGGTGTGGCGCCTTGCCCGGCTTCGCGCGGGAGTGGAACGATGAAGGCGTGCCCCTGGACCCCGCCTGGTTTGCGGAGACCGGCGGCGCTCGTCCTGGCCCGGCGAGCGTTGTACAGGGCTTGTCATGATCTGGCTGGCGGCGGCGGGGGCGATGTGCTGCGTGGCCATTCTTGCCTGGCATGCCCAGGGCTGGTTCGCGCCGGCGTTGCGCCGGTACCGCGAGTTCTATACCCAGGACGCCGGCGTTCGCCTGAGCGAAGTATTCCTGTTCATTGATCCGGCGCAGCTGTGGGCGGCGGCCGTCGCCTGTGCCGTGCTTGCGGCGGGGCTGGCGCTGTCTGTGTCAGGCAGCGGCATCGTGGCGGCCCTGTCGGCGGGGCTTGCGTCCCGCGTGCCCCGCTGGACGGTTGATCGGCTACGGCGCAGGCGGGCAGACCGCTTCGAGCAACAGCTGCCGATGGCGTTGTTGATGCTGGCGTCCGCATTGCGTGCGGGGGTTGCGCTGGCGACCGGATTGCGGCACATCGTGGAGCAGAGCGGCGCACCGTTGGCGCAAGAATTCGGACTGATGCTACGGGAACAACGCATGGGGGTGCCGTGGGATACCGCCCTAGAGAACCTGCATGCCCGGATGCCGGCGGATTCCACCTCGTTGGTGGTCGCCGCCATGCGCATTGCCGCGCAGACCGGAGGCAATCTGGCCGAGGCGCTGGAGAGCATCGCGCAGACTTTGCGGGCGCAGCTGCAATTGCAGGCGAAGTTGCGGGCACTGACGTCCCAAGGGCGCTTGCAAGCCTGGATTGTCGGTGCGCTGCCATTGCTGCTGCTTGCCGTGCTGGACCGGCTGGAGCCAGAGATCATGCGGCTGTTGTGGCATACGCCGATGGGGTGGGGCGTGCTGGCCATCATCGCGGTGCTAGAGACCGCGGGAGTGGTGCTGATCCGGCGCATCATCCGGATCGACCTTTGACCCGGTTTAGGAATCCGATTCCCGTGTTGAACATGAAAGAGAGGCCAAGATGTGGCTGCAATTGGGCATGTTGACGACGGCTCTGGGCGTTGGCGGGTTGGCGTGGGTTGCATTGCGCCCGTTGTTGCGGGACAAGCAGGTCGCCGCTGCCTCATTGCCGTGGTGGTGGCGGGCCGCCTGGCCCTGGGTGTCGGCGGTCGCCCCTTGGGTGGGACCCCTGTGTTCCTGGCGCTTGCGCATCCGGCTGACGCGGGCGATCGAGCAAGCCGCGTTGCCGGCAGGCGTCAGCTACGCCCACATGGCGGCGTTGTCCGCAAGCGCTGCCGCGGGGGCGGGAGGTCTTGCCGCGGCCGTTGCGGCACTTGCCGACCCCGCACCGTCCGTCTGGGCGTCCTGGATGATTGCGGCGGCCTTGGCGGCGGGGGTGGCCCCCGCGCTATGGCTGCGCACCCTGGGCGAAAAGCGCCGCCGCAGCATCGAAAGGGATCTGCCCTTCGTTTTCGACATGATGACGTTGTGCGTGGAGGCAGGCTTGAGCGTGCAGGGCGCTCTGCAACTGGCAGCGCAAAGCGGGCCGCGAGGCGCGTTGCGCGACGGCCTGGCGGACGCGTTGGCGGAGATGCGGGCAGGCGTCTCAAGAACCGCGGCGATCAAGGCATTGGCCGACCGCTGCAATAGCCCGTTGGCGCGAAATTGGGCGGCAGCCTTGGCGCAGGCGGAATCGCTTGGCATCAGTCTGGGGCCGGTATTGCGTGCCCAGGCCGCGCAATGCCGTAGCGACCGTCATGTTCGGGCGGAGCAATTGGCCATGCAGGCCCCAGTGAAGATGCTGCTGCCCCTGATCGGTTGCATATTTCCCTGCACCTTCATCGTGCTGGCGTTCCCGATCGCTGTCCAATTGCTTCAAAGCGTGCAATGAACCGCCGTGCGTCGTTGCCGGTAGACCGTTTCAGGTTGGTGCGCGTGTCGACCTGGAGCGGCCGGATGCGTGGTCTGCTGGGGCGCCGGCCGCCGGGGCGGCGGTCCGGCATTTTGCTGATGCCCTGCGCCAGCGTGCATACCTTTGGTATGCGCTACGCCATCGACGTGGCGTTCGTGTCGCGGGAAAAGCGGGTGATCGGGGTGCGCAGGGCGTTGAAGCCCTGCCGCATTGCCCTATGCTTCGGCGCTGTGGCCGTTGTCGAGATGCGAGCTGGCGCGATCGATGCCAAATACGGAGGTATAGGCAGGATAGAAGCTGCAATACAGAACGCCGCCCGCCGCGATGTTGAACGGAATTTGCAGCGTGCCGGCGAACTGGGGCGATAGGCCCATCGTGACCAGCAAGCCCGCGCACAGGTCGATGAACAGGAACACCAGGGCCCAGGTGGCGCCGTACACCAGGAAGGGCCACTTATTGCGCCAGCAGGCGATACCCGAGAAGAACAAGGCCTGGACCAGGCGCAGGCCATGCCAGGCCACCAGCACCGGCGCATGCCAGAACAACGCGGCGATCACGACATAGATGATGGCGAAGATGGTCAACGGAACGCGCATGGCCATCAGGATGGGGTCCAGCGAACGTTCGACCGAAGCGATGCGATAGGCTTCCGCCATCGAGTCCATGAAGGGCAGGAAGGTCAGCAGGCCGGCCACCATGCTCAGCCCCGCATACAGCAGGCCCATCAGGAACAACTTCCTGAACACCCCGGGCTGCTTGAGGGGCTTGCCCCACATGGATGGCAGCATGACGCGGTCGGCGTCCACGTGCTTGCACGCCGAAAGCGTCATGAGGGTGATGATCGGCATCAGCGCCACGACCAGGATTGGTCCGACGGGAGGAGTCGCGCTGGCGAAGACGACCAAAAGGCTGATGAACATGGCCCAGGTGAACATGGCCAGAGGTTGTTTGCGGAACAGACGGAAGCCGTCTCGAACCCAATGCCAGCCGGATGTCGCGGGTAGGAATGCTGCTTGCATGGCTCTCTAAAGGGGTGATCTCTCAAAAGGGACGCGCTAACCCCATTATGGGGGGCATAACGGTTACGGCAATATTGGCAAGCCCGGGCGGTGGCGCGCTTGCAACACTCTTTCGAAGTGCCGCGGATCGTGGGGCTTGAGCGTCTGGGCCGGCCGGGGCAGGAAAAAGTCGTACAGGCGGGATATCCAGAAGCGCAGCGCGGCACCGCGCAGCATCACCGGCCAGACCTCGCGTTCGGCGTCGGTGAACGGACGTACGCGGGCGTAGGCGGCCAGCCAGGACTGCACCAGTTCGGGGACGAATTCCCCGGTGTCGCGGTCGATGCACCAGTCATTGACGCTGACCGCCACGTCGAACAGCCATGTGTCGCAACCGGCGAAATAGAAATCGATGATGCCGCCCATCAGCGGATCTTCGAATGTGCCGGCGAACAGCACGTTGTCCCGGAAGAGGTCGCAATGGGCCGGGCCGGTCTGCAATGCCTGCCAAGTGGGTGTAGCTGCTGCCGCTTCTTGGGCGGCCAGTTCCGACTGCAGCAATCCGGCTTGGTCGGCGTCCAGGAAAGGCATGACCTTGGGGGCTGTTTCCAGCCACCAGGACAGGCCGCGCAGATTGGGCTGGTGGATCGGGAAGTCCTGGGCGGCCAGGTGGGCGCGGGCTAGGGTAGCGCCGGCCAGGGCGCAATGGGCGGCGCCCGGAGCGGGTTCGTAGCCCCCCGGCAGGCGGGAAACGATGGCGCAGGGCTTGCCGTGCAGCGTCGTCAGGCGGGTGCCGTCACGCAGGTTCTGCGGTTGCGGCACCGGGATGCCGCGCTGGGCCAGGTGATACATCAGTTCGATGTAGAACGGCAATTGCGCCTGCGTCAGGACCTCGAACAGGGTCAGGACGTATTCGCCCCGCGTTGTGTACAGAAAGTAATTGGTGTTCTCGATACCGGCCGTAATCCCCCGCAGCGAAACCAGCTCGCCCAGGTCGAATTGCGCCAGAAGGGCGCGCGCGTCGTCGTCGGATACGGGAGTGAATACGGCCATTGATATAGAGGGGTGAGGGGGTTAACGGACGCTCGGCCATGCGTGTGCGGCGGCGGCGGCGCAATTTTAGACCACATAGCGGGCGGGGTTGCGATGATCGGCCAGCGGCGCGCGTGCACCCTGCCGGACATAATGCCGCTAAGCCCGTAAAATACCGCATCCCCTTGTTTTGTAGAGTGATTCTTGGACTCCCCCGACTGGCGGCTGTGCGTCGCCCCGATGATTGACGTGACTGATCGCCATTGCCGCTATTTCCACCGGCTGCTGGCGCCTCGCGCACGCTTGTATACGGAAATGATCACCACGGGCGCGCTGCTGCACGGCAGCGTTTCGCGCCATCTGGATTTCGACGAAGCCGAGCATCCTGTGGCCCTGCAGTTGGGCGGCAGCGAGCCCGACGCGTTGGCGCACGCCGCCAAGCTGGGCCGGCAATGGGGCTACGACGAGATCAACCTGAACTGCGGCTGTCCGTCGGAACGCGTGCAGAAGGGGGCTTTCGGCGCGTGCCTGATGGCGGAACCGGCGCTGGTGGCTGACTGCATGAAAGCCATGCAGGATGCCGTGGACGTTCCGGTCACGGTCAAGCACCGCCTGGGGCTGGACTACGAGGAATCCTACGCGTTCGTCCGCGATTTCGTCGGCAAGATCTACGACACCGGGTGCCGGGTTTTTATTGCCCATGCCCGCAATGCGGTGCTCAAGGGCTTGTCGCCCAAGGACAACCGTGAAATTCCGCCGCTGCGGTATGACGTGGTCAAGCAGCTGAAATTGGACTTTCCGGATTGCACGTTCGTGCTGAATGGCGGGCTTGCCGATGCCGAGCAATCCGTCCGTGCCGCGGACGAGTTCGATGGCGTGATGCTGGGCCGGGCGGCCTGGCATACGCCGCGCGTGCTGTCAGAGGTGTCGTTGCAACTGTGGCCGTCCGTGCGGCTGCCCAGCGACGCGCAAGTGGTGGATGCAATGACCGAATACGCCGCGCGCCAAGTGGCCAAGGGCGTGCCGTTGCGCGTGATGACGCGGCCGATGTTGGGCCTGGTGAACGGGCAGTCGGGCGCCCGCCGCTGGCGCCGCATGCTGTCGGATCCGGCGCTGCTTGCCGCGAATAACCCCGAATTGATCTACGACGCCTGGCGCAGCCAGCGGCAGGCGCCGGAAATGCGCGGCGCCGCG
>NZ_JBHFII010000055.1:126916-128766 GCF_057334215.1 Achromobacter maghribensis
CCGGCAGGGGTGTAAGCCAGGAAGGGGATAAGCCTTATCGCGGCAGGCGCCGCGGGACGCTGGCTGGCAGGCCGCTCAGGACTTGGCCGGTTCGGCGCTTTCCGTGGGCCAATCGCGAATGTAGGCCTTCAGCATGTTGTTTTCGAACTGCTGAGCCGCCACGATGGCCTGCGCCATGTCGTAGAACGAAATCACGCCCATCAGCGTCGGGCCATCCATGACGGGGATGTAGCGGGCATGTTTTTCCAACATCAGGCGCTGCACTTCGTCGGCGCTGGTGTTGGGCGACACGCTGACCGGTGCGTCATCCATGATGGAGCGGATGGTGGTTTCTCCGGCGCCGCCATGGGTGTGCATGTGGCGGATGATCTCGCGGAACGTAAGCATGCCGGTCAGGGTGCCGAATTCCATGATCACGAGCGAGCCAATGTCCTGCTCGCTCATGGTTTGCACGGCCTGGGACACAGGCATGTCCGGCGACGCCGTATAGAGCGTATCGCCCTTGACGCGCAAAATCTCGCTGACCTTCAACATCGGTTCCTCCTGGGCGGACTACGCCCGAATGCATTTGCTATTTCTTGTTCGCTTCCAATTGCAATATTGGAGCGACGCCATTTTCGGTATTCTGCGCTTCTCCGCACAGTTCTTCCAGCGTAGGCGTATTTTGCTGGGAAATCACGGCAGAAGCGACTCGCAATATCTCGGGGTCGTTGCGGACGCGAGGCTGATTGCGGTCGAGCAGGAAATGGTCAACGACCGGCGCCATCGACGTATCGCGCGCGTCGCAGGTCAATACCCAGTTGTCTTCGGGGGTGCGCGTCGCCAGACCCATGGTATTCAGTATTTCCAGCACCTCGTTCAATTCGTCTTGATGCAGGCGCAGCTGTGAGGCCAGCTCATTCGCGGGCAGGCCAGGCGGTTTGGCGGATTGCACGCGGCGCAGGGCGCGTAGCGCATCCAGGGCGTCGACGAATTGCGCACCGGGATAGCGGTTGATTTCCCAGCGGCCAAGCCGGATCAGCGGTGCGCTGGAGGCCAGCGTGGCGCCCAGCAGCACCGCCAGCCAGGACAGGTATATCCACAGCAGGAAGATCGGCAGGGTGGCAAACGCCCCGTAGATAACGGTGTAGGTAGGAAATCGGGTCAGGTAATACGCAAACGCCGATTTCATGATTTCCAGGACGATGGCCGTCACGCAGCCGCCCACCAGCGCGTCCCGCCAGAGCACTTCGCGGTTGGGCACCACGACGAACAGGGCGGCGAAGCCCAGGGCGGTCAGGATCAGGGGGATGAAGGAAATGGCGACGCTGACGATTTCAGGCACGTCGGCCACCAGGCCCAGCGATTCGCGCGCCACGAAAGAGGTGGCCCACAGGCTGGCGCCCGCCAGGACCGGTCCCAGCGTGATGATGGCCCAGTACACCAGCGCCCGCTGCGGCAGAGGCCGCTGCCGCGAGACGTGCCAGATATCGTTGAAGGCCTGGTCGATCGTCATGATCAGCAGCAGCGATGTCACCAGCAGGAATGCCCCGCCGATCGCGGTCAGGCGCGATGCCTGGCGGGCGAACTGGTTCAGGTATTCCATGATGTTGTCCGAGACGGACGGCGGCATCAGGCTGTTGGTCAGGAAGTCTTCCAGGGCAAGGCGAAATTCCTGGAATACCGGAAACGCGGTGAACAGGGACAGCACCACGGCCAGCATGGGCACGATGGCCAGCACCGTGGTGAAAGTCAGGCTGGAGGCAACCTGAAGCAGCTTTTCTTCGTTGGCGCGTTGCACGGTGAACCGGACGACGCGTCCGGCCCTCGCGGCCCATGAAGAGCGCGAGGTCGAGGACTCGGTGGCCGCC
>NZ_JBHFII010000055.1:128796-133412 GCF_057334215.1 Achromobacter maghribensis
GCCGGGCTCGGCGGGGCGATTCATCAGGCGATAATAGCAGCATGAACCCTGAACTCAACCCCCGCTTGCGCCTGCTGGCCTCGGTTTCACTGTTCGCCCTGATCGTCCTGTGCGTCACCTGGGAAACCGTGGTGGCGCCTGTGCGGCCGGGCGGTTCCTGGATGCTGCTGAAAGCGCTGCCGCTGGCTTTTCCGCTGCGTGGCATCCTGCGGGGAAACCTCTATACCTATCAGTGGGCGTCGATGCTGTCGCTGCTGTATCTGATGGAAGGCGCGGTGCGGGCCATGTCCGATCCGGCCCCGCTCTCGGTGCTGATGGCGTGGGGCGAGATCGTCCTGTCGTCCATCTTCTTCCTTAGCGCCATTTTCTATGTGCGTCCCGCCAAGCGGGCCGCAAGGAGCCAACGCGCATGACCGCTCAATCCTTATCCGAATTGCACGTCGTCAATACGTTCGCCGCGTTGCCCGCCGCGTTCTATACGCGGCTGACGCCGCAAGGGCTGAACCATCCGCGTCTGCTTCACGCCAACGCCGACGCAGCCGGGCTGATCGGCCTGGACCCCTCGGTGCTGTCCACGCCGGAATTCCTGTCGGTGTTTTCGGGTTCGCAGCCCCTGCCGGGCGGGGATACGCTGGCAGCCGTCTACAGTGGGCACCAGTTCGGGGTGTGGGCCGGCCAGCTGGGCGATGGGCGCGCTCATTTGCTTGGCGAAGTCGAAGGGCCGGCTGGCGGCTGGGAGTTGCAATTAAAGGGGGCAGGCATGACCCCGTACTCGCGCATGGGCGACGGCCGGGCCGTGCTGCGGTCGTCGGTGCGGGAATATCTGGCCAGCGAAGCCATGCACGGGCTGGGCATCCCCACGACGCGGGCGTTGGCGCTGGTGGTGTCCGACGATCCCGTCATGCGGGAAACGGTGGAGACTGCCGCTATCGTGACGCGAATGTCGCCCAGTTTCGTGCGGTTTGGCTCGTTCGAGCATTGGTCGTCTCGCCGCCAACCCGAGTTGTTGAAGACGCTGGCGGATTACGTTATCGACCGGTTCTACCCCGAGTGCCGGGAATCGCCCTCGGGCGAGCCTTTGTCCGAGACCGCGCCCTATATCAATCTGCTGCGCGCCGTCACGCGCCGTACCGCGCTACTGATGGCGGACTGGCAGGCCGTGGGTTTCTGCCACGGCGTCATGAATACGGACAACATGTCCATATTGGGCCTGACGCTGGACTACGGTCCGTATGGATTCATGGACGGTTTTCGCCTGGGGCATGTTTGTAATCATTCGGATACGGAAGGGCGCTATTCCTGGAACCGGCAACCGTCGGTGGCGCTATGGAACCTGTACCGGCTAGGCGGCAGCCTGCATGCGCTGGTGCAGGATGTCGAAGGCCTGCGCGCCGTGCTGGACGAATTCGAGGCGGTTTTCACCCGGGCGTTCCACGACCGGATGGGCGCAAAGCTGGGCCTGGCCGCCTGGCGTCCGGCCGATGAGGCGTTGCTGGACGACCTGCTCAAGCTGATGGACGCCAATCAGGCCGATTTCACTTTGTCGTGGCGGCGCTTGGCGGACGCCGTGCTGGGGCAACGCAACGCGTTCGAGGACCTGTTCGTTGACCGGCCAGCTGCCGCCGCCTGGCTGGACCAACTGCTGGCGCGGCAATCGCAGGACGGGCGCGCCGCGCAGGAGACGGCGCAGGCGATGAACCGCGTTAATCCGCTGTATGTCTTGCGCAACCACCTGGCGGAAGAGGCGATTCGAGCGGCCAAAATCGGTGATGTCGGCGAAATCGATACGTTGATGAAGCTGCTGCGCGCGCCTTTCACGGCGCAGCCCGGGTATGAACGCTATGCCGGACTGCCTCCGGATTGGGCCGGCAGCCTTGAAGTCAGTTGCTCGTCTTGACGACGTTTGACGCCAATGGCAAGAAAACGCATACCAAAATCTTGTGATTTACGTGAAAAAGCGATGAAAGAGAGTGAAATATCGCGGTTTTTTTCACTGCAATCATTCGTTTCCATTGTAAATCTCGTAAGATTGTCGCCTGCGGAACACTCAGGATGACATGCCGCATCCCTGGGGCATTTGTCGACAATTTTCAATATAAAGCACTCTGAATATGCCTGGCGCAGATGGTTTGCTATGTATCGGTCTGCTTGAGGATGATGCCGACTTCCGGGAGGAGTTGGCATTAGGCTTGGGCGGCTATGGTTTTCGGGTGGCGTTTGCTTGTGACAATGCTGCGGCGTTCTATCGCCGCCTGCAGGAGCAGCCGTGCGACATCGTCATCCTGGATGCGCACCTACCCGGCGAAGACGGCTTTTCCGTGGCGACCCGGTTGAGGGCGTTGAGTCCGGTGGGCATCGTCATGCTGACCGGCCGCAGCGCCCTGGAAGACCGTGTGCGCGGCTTGGAAGGCGGGGCGGACGTCTACATGACCAAGCCCGTGGATCTGCTTGAACTCAGTTCGGTCATTCGCAGCCTGGCCCGCCGCATGCGTCTGGCCAAGGCGCCCCGTCCGGCGGATGCGGAAACGCGCGCGTCGGCGGACAGCACGTGGTCCTTGCAGGACGGCGGCTGGATACTGGTGGCGCCTGACGGCGCGTCTTTGCACCTGAGCGCCCAGGAACGCACCTTTTTGATGGCTTTGATGGATGCGGCCGGCAGCGCCGTCAGCCGTCAGGTGCTTGCCGAACTCTTCTTGCCGGACAGCCCGGGCGGCTTCGAACTGCGCCGTATCGACGTGCTGGTGAGCCGCCTGCGCGCCAAAGCGCAAAGCGCCGGCCTGAAGCTACCGGTGCTGTCGGTGCGCGGCCAAGGCTACGTCTTCGCCGCCTGATTTCTGACGGGGCTTCGCCTGCGCGGCTAGCTTGCCGCAGCTGGGGCTTGCGGGACCTGGGCTTCCGGGGCCTGGGCTGGCAGCGTGATGATGAAACGCGTGCCGACCCCCACCTGGCTTTGCATGGTCAGCGACCCGCCCTGGTTCTGGCAGATTCGGCGCGCCAGGTACAAGCCGATGCCCATGCCCTGGGTCTCGCGATGCGCCGAGCGCCGAAAATGGGGTTCGAAGATTCGCGCTTGTTCCTCTTCGCCAATACCCGGGCCGCGGTCGATGACGGCCAGCCAAACCATCGGAATGCCGTCGGGACAGGTCTGGCCTGTTTCGATTCTGACGGGCTGATTGGCCGGCGAATACTTGATTGCGTTGTGGATCAGGTTGCGCACCACCACGCTGGTCAGGGGGCGATCGCAATACGCGGGCAGGGCGCCGCCGGCCTGAATCATCAACGCATGGGCGGTATCCGGCTGCATCGCCGTTACGACATCGCGCGCAATCTCGGCAAGATCGGTTTGTTCACCGCGCGGGGTCCAGGCCTGCTCCTCCAGGCGATCCTGGTTCAGCAACTGGTCCATCAATTCAGTCATCCGGCCGACCGAACGGTGTATCCGGCCCAGCCGGTTATCGACGGCCTCGCCACTGTCGGACAGGATCATGTCCAGCGATTGGGCCGCCGCGCTGATGGTAGCCAGCGGCGCGCGCAATTCGTGGGAGATCAGCGCGTTCATCTGGCGCTGCGTGTCCAGCGCGCCAGCCAGTTCGGCCAGCCGCAACTCGCCTTGGGCCAGATGCTCGACATCGGCGGGATCATGCCCGGCGCGATGAGCGGAGGTTTGCGGGGAGGCATGGCGGGTCAGCGCCAGGCTGAAGAGCGCGCCCGCGACCAGCAGCAGGCGCGCCAGCTCGATCATCGTGTCGGCGGTATCGGCGCCGTTGGACCGCCAGGCATCGGCTCCCAGCATCCAGGCCGACGCCGCATACGTGGCGGCCAGCGCCATCGACAGCCCGCGGCGCGTCTTGCGTACCGCGGCGCGGGTAGCGAACCAGAGGGCCAGCGGCACGCTCAGCACGGCGCAAAACCCGGCGATCGCAGCCGGGAACGAGCCGTTTTCGGTTTCATACACGAAGATCAGCGCCAACGCCGCAATGGCTGCCAGCGCGACGCTCAGGCCGCGGCAGACCGCCGCCAGTTTCGCGGCGTATGGCAAATCCGAGAGCAGCGGTGCGGTCAAGGCCAGCAAGGCCGCGAAAGATCCCGCTTGCAACGCGCCGGGCGGTAGAAAATCGGGCCATGACCGGAACAGGCCTTCGATCAGCATGAAGACGACGCCGGCGCCGTAGAGGGATTCGCGGGTGGCGCCCCAGGCGATGGCGCATGCCAGTCCGCCGGCGATGGCGGCGCCGGCTGTCAGCCCAAGCGGCATGTCTTCGGGGGAGACGTTCAGGCCCAATGCCAGGGCGGCGCCCGGCCAAAGGACGGCGCAGCACAGCGCGCATAGCAGCGTGCCCAACCGCGATGACACCGTTCGCGCACCGGTATTGGCGCGTCGCGCACGATGATGGCGAAAACGCCAGCGGGTGCGAAGAAACAATCCTTCCGTCAACTAGGAACCCATTGGTGATCCGGCGCGAGTTCGCGCTGATGCGAGAAGTTTACGACAGCCCCGCGTATCGCGCGGACGCCAAGACTTTCCAAAATGGCCTGGGTGGCCAAATCGGGCACGTCTTCGGCATAGACGGCCATGTCCAGGGTCGTGGCGGTGGCCACCACGGTGGCAGCCAGAT
>NZ_JBHFII010000055.1:133450-145302 GCF_057334215.1 Achromobacter maghribensis
GCGGGCGGCCGGGGCTGTGCAACAGACCGGTGATGAAACTGCCGCATAGCTTGAGGTACGACGCGGGATATTCGTGCAGATGTTCCATCGCACCGAACTGCTGCGGCAGACGCGATATGCCCATCCGGGCGCCCGCCTGGGTGACGATGTCGCACAGTTGGCGCAAGTCCGCGCCTTGTTCAACCAGCCCGGCGGCATCGACTTCGACGATCAAGCGTTGGGTCAACACCGGACGATCGGCCAGCATCCTGCCGAGCCTGGACAGGAAGGATGTTTGCGCCAGCGAGGCCAGCGATAGCGGAACAGTCAATGCTCCGGCATGGGTGAACAGCCAATCCAGGCCCAGTCGAATGGCCTGGATGTCGCATTCGGCGGACAGGCCCAAGCGGACCGCGGGCGGCATGAAGATGGATGCCGGCACGGGATCTTCGCCCGACGCGTCATGCAGGGTCAGGCTGGCCTCGTGGTGCAGCAATGCGCCCGATACCGCGTGCAGCGGCTGGATCGATAGTGAAAAACGGTGTTGTTCCAGGGCGGTCGCCAGGGCGTCATGCCAACTGTATTCACCGATACGCGTGCTGTCGGCGGCCTGGCTTGCCGGGGTGATCTGGTCGTCGTCCGCGCTTTCGGCGCACATCAAGGCGTGGTCCAGCCGGGCCAGCGTATCGCTCATGTTGTCGCCGGGGGCGAAAGCGGTCATGGCCAGGGCCCACCGGCACCAGCCATACTTATCCATCGGCACGCGCAGCGATCGCAGTTCTCGGCGGACGCGCTCTGCCAGCAGGCTGGCCTGCGGCGCGGATGTGTTGGGCATCAACAACGCGAAGTCCGACCCGCTGATGCGCGCGATCTGCGCCGACGGCCCACCGAATTCCTCAATCAGTTTGCGCAAGCGGTCGGATGACGAACGCAACCATTGATCCGTAAAGGCGCGCGACAAATGCCGATTGATCTCGGCCAGATCGCGCTGGCGGAACATCAGGATGTGGCCGCCGGCATCCGGCGCCTTGTCCGTCAACGCCGACCTGAACTGATCGACGAAGTACTTGCGGTTGGGCAGGCGGGTAACGGTATCGCGGTAGATCTCGCTTTGCAGGGATTCGATCTTTGCGTTCTGTTCTTCGACCGTGGCCGCCACCCGGCGCTGCGCGTCGACCAGCGCCTGGTCCACGCCGGCCAATTCGCACGATCCTGTCAGCGCCGCGTGGTTGCCCGGGTCCAGCGCACGCACGCGCTCGCAAATGTCGCGCGACGTCCGGGTCTCGATCCAGCGTACCAGGTTCAGGGCGAATAGTGCCCAGAAGACGCCCGCCCCAAGCACCAGGCCCAGGATCCGCACGCCGCCTTGCCACAGCGTGTCGCGCGCCAACCGCGTGTCCGCCTGCACCGTGACGGTGCCTCGGGCGCTGCCGTCAGCCGAGCCGAAGGGCCGCGACACCGCCGGTGCCTGCACGTTCAACCACGCATTACGCCAATTCCCGTCTCGAGCTACGGCGTGTTGGCGCTTTTGGTGTTCGGCGACAATATTTCCGCTTTCATCCGTGATGCGCACGAGCGCATACAGCCCTTGTTCGAATAGATCGTTCGCCAGGGTCGAGCGGTCTGTCGGGCTGGACGTGGCGTGGGACAGCGCCCAGGCCAACGCGCTGGCGCCGCCTTCACTCTGCTGCGTGACTTGCGCGCTGAGATAGCGATGAGCGGCAAGCATCCCCAGCGCTTGGGCGCCGAGCAGGATGAAGCCGATCAGAAGGGCTGTGCAAAAAAATAACCGGCGGAATGTCGACATGTGTTTGGGGTTCCCTTTTTGGACGGCATGCCTGCTCGCGGGGAGCGTTGCCGGGCGGCCGATGAAAGGGGACGTCGGGCTGCGAACGCGTCCAACGGGAAAAAGCCTGGATAAGAAACGTGACACACGTTACTAATACCTCAGTGGCGCCGCTTACACTGTAATTCGGCATGTCACATAACGTACAGAATATTACGAAATTCACTACGACATCTGACGACCTGTGCAATTATTTCGATCGTGATCACTGCCCGCGTTGAGAACTATTGAGACAGGACGTATTAATTTTTGGGCTTTGGCTGTCGTAGTAAGGGTAGGGCATGGATCTATGGACCGGCCAGCGAATGCTATCCACGGACCGATATGACCATCCACGAGCAAGCAAAGGGCCTTAGGATTTCAAGGAAAAGGGGCGCGTTGCCTCTGAAGTGTGGCGTTTTTTTGCGAAAACAATGCATAATTTAAAAAATGTTACAGCCCTTGGGTTCTTTCTCGGACCGCAACGCCAGGGGTTTCTAGATAGGGGGCTCCGTGCGTGAGAGTTACCTGCTCGCACTGTGCCTGATGCTCGCAGGTGCACTTGCGGCGATTAGCGTGTTTTTCGTCCGCAGGGAACGTGCCTTGCGTCGACGGCTGACGCGCGACGAATTGACCGGCGTCCTGAGCCAGCAGGAGCTGCATCGCCGCGCGCGCGCCTGGCTGGGGCAGACGGAAGGGCCCGCACGCCATGGCGCTTTTTTCCTGGTCAGTTTTGAGCAATACGCCGAAATCAGCGCCATGCTGCGCGCCGGTGAAGACCGGTCGCTGCTGGTGCAGGTGGCCAACCGCCTGGGCCTGATCACTCGTACGTTGGGCGGCATGGTCGCGCGTACCGGAGTCGACAGCTTTACGGTATGCGTGCCTGAGGTGGACGAAGTGGGCGCTGCCCAAGTCTCGGCCAAGCTGCTTGAGGACTTGAACGCCCCGTATGAATTGGGGGGGCGTCCCCTGATTGTCGTCTTCCGGGTGGGGGCGGCGTTGTATCCCGAGCACGGCCGTACTGTGGAAGAAATGCAACGCTGCGTGCAGGTGGCGATGGTTCCGCTGAAAGAACGGGGCGGCCCGGGATGGAATCTGTTCGATTTCCGGCTGTTGGCGCGGCATCGAGACCAGCAAGGCCTGGAAAACGATCTGCGCCTGGCTTTGACGACGCCTGCCATGGAGCAGTTCGAACTGTTCTATCAGCCGGTGTGCGATAGCGGGACCGGAGTCGTGCAGGGCTGCGAGGCCCTGTTGCGTTGGCATCACCCCATATTGGGCAGTGTTTCGCCCGCAGTCACCATCGAGTTGGCGGAGCGTAGCGGCCTGATCGTTCCGCTGGGCGCCTGGATTCTGGAGCGGGCCTGCTCGCAGGCGGCGTTATGGCCGCCGGCTTGGCGGGTTCACGTGAATCTGTCGGTCAAGCAGATGAACGAGGAAGGGCTGGTGCAACTGGTAGCCGACGTGCTGGCGGCCAGCCGGCTGTCGCCGCACAAACTGGTGCTTGAGATCACGGAATCGATCTTCATCCTGCACTACGAGCGGCACGTGAAGATACTGAATACGTTGCGTGCCAAGGGTATCGGCGTGGCGCTGGATGACTTCGGTTGCGGGTATTCCAGCCTGAACCACCTGCGCCATCTGCCCATCGACTGGGTCAAGATCGACCGCAGCTTCATTTCAGCGCTGGAGTCCGACGCCGGCAGTCGCGAAGTCGTGTCCGCGCTGTTCGGGTTGTGCCAAGCCATGCGCCTGCCAGTGGTGGCCGAAGGCGTCGAAACCGAAGGCCAGCGCGAAATCCTCAAGTCCCTGGGATGCCGGGAGATGCAGGGCTTCCTGCTGGGACGCCCGGCGCCCGCATCGGAAATCCAGGCTTTGGCTTCGGCGGTGTCATAATCGGGGTTGCTTGCAAATCCGACCTGTTGACTCCCTATGCCCGGCAATACCCTAGGTACCCTATTTACCGTTACTAACTTCGGCGAATCCCACGGGCCGGCCATCGGTTGCGTCGTGGATGGCTGCCCCCCGGGGCTGCCCCTGGACGCCGCTGATATCCAGCTTGAACTGGACCGCCGCCGCCCTGGCACGTCGCGCCACGTCACGCAGCGCCAGGAAGCCGACCAGGTCGAAATCTTGTCTGGCGTCTATGAAGGGGTCACCACCGGCACGCCGATCGGCCTGCTGATCCGCAACACCGACGCGCGCAGCAAAGACTATTCAAATATTGCCGATACGTTCCGTCCGGGGCATGCCGACTATGCCTATTGGCGCAAGTTCGGCGTGCGCGACCCGCGCGGGGGCGGCCGCTCGTCCGCGCGCTTGACCGCGCCCACGGTGGCAGCTGGCGCCATCGCCAAAAAGTGGCTGGCCGAACAGTACGGCGTGAAAGTGCGCGGCTACATGAGCCAGTTGGGCCCGGTCGCGATTCCGTTCGTGTCGTGGGATGAAGTCCCCAACAATCCGTTCTACGCGCCCAATGCCGAGGTCGTGCCCGAACTGGAAGCCTATATGGACCAGTTGCGCCGGGACGGTGATTCCGTCGGCGCCCGGATCGAAGTCGTGGCCGAGAACCTGCCGGCCGGTTGGGGCGAACCCATCTACGATCGCCTGGATGCAGACATCGCGCATGTGATGATGGGCCTGAATGCCGTCAAGGGCGTGTCCATCGGCGCGGGTTTCGACAGCATCGCCCAGCGCGGTTCCGAGCACGGCGACGAGATCACGCCCGACGGTTTCCTGACCAATCATGCCGGCGGCGTGCTGGGCGGCATTTCCACGGGCCAGCCGATCACCGTGTCGCTGGCCATCAAGCCCACGTCCAGCATCCGCGTCGAACGCCGCTCGGTCAATCGTGCGAATGATCCGGTCATGGTGCAGACGCTGGGCCGTCATGACCCTTGCGTCGGCATCCGCGCGACACCCATCGCTGAAGCCATGCTTGCCCTGGTGCTGATCGACCACGCATTGCGCCATCGCGGACAGTGCGGCGATCCGCTCTGACTGACGGGCGTCCCCGTTCCTGCCATCGTCTGCTGGAGACCGACATGAACCGTAAACGTCATCTATTGCGCGGCACGGCCGTGACGCTTCTGCTGGCAGCCCTGGTGGGCTGTTCCGGCATGAATACCACGCAGTCCGGCGCCGTTGGCGTCAACCGCACGCAGTACATGTCCAGCCTTGTGCCGTCAGAGGCGCTGGAGCAAGAGGCCAGCCAGCAATACACCGACATCCTCAAACAGGCTCAGGCCAAGGGTTTGCTGGACCGCGACGCGCAACAGCTGTCCCGGGTGCGCGCCATCTCTCAGCGGCTGATCGCGCAGGCCGGAATATTCCGGCCCGACGCGTCAGGCTGGAAGTGGGAAGTGCACGTGTTGTCCAGCGACGAGATCAATGCGTGGTGCATGCCCGGCGGCAAGATCGCCGTCTACACGGGCCTGATTTCCAAGATCAAGCCAACCGATGACGAGTTGGCCGCCGTGCTGGGCCACGAGATCGCCCATGCGCTGCGCGAGCATGCGCGTGAGCGCGTTTCGCAGCAGATGGCCACCAACCTGGGCTTGCAGGTGCTGTCCATTGCCACGGGTTCCAACGTCGCGTCCGATCTGGGCGGGCAACTCACCAGTGTGATGTTCACCTTGCCCAATAGCCGCACGCACGAGACCGAAGCCGACCGGATGGGCGTGGAACTGGCGGCGCGGGCGGGCTTTGACCCGCGCGCCGCAGTGACGCTGTGGCAGAAGATGGGGGCGGCCGACAGCGGCAACGCGCCGCCGGAAATCCTGTCCACGCACCCGTCGGCGGCGTCGCGCATCACCGACTTGCAGGCCGCCGCGCAGCAGGTGATGCCGCTGTATCAGCAAGCCAAGAAGTAGCGTTGCGCTGCTGTCAGGGTGCGCTGGCCCCGGGTTCCACGCCCGGGCCGCGCATGATGCTGATACCCAGCCTGGAAAGGATGCGACGAGTTTCGGCGTCGGGCACGTCTTCGGCGTAGACCGCGATATCCAAGGTGCGCGCGGTTTCCAGCACCGAAGCCGTCAATTGCTGGCTGCCGGGGCTTTGCGACATCCCGCCCACAAACCCGCCACCCAACTTCACATACGACAAGGGCAACGTGTGCAGCTGCGCCACGGCGCCGAATTGCTGCGCCAGGCGGCGCACGCCGATATGTGCCCCGAATTCCGACGCTACGCGCGCCAGCGTGGCGATCTGCTCATGGCATTCCACCAGGCCGTGGGCGTCGATTTCCAGGAACAGGCGCGGGGCCAGTCCGCGGTGTTCCGTCAGCAACAGCGCCAGCTGGCGGAAGAACTTCTGGCCTCGCAACGAGGGCAGGGCGACCCGGACGGCAAGCTCGCCTTCGTGGGCCACCAGCCATTCCACGCCCAGGCGCACGGACTCCAGATCGCATTCGGCCACCAGATCCAGCCGCACCGCGGGCGGGATGAACAAGGTGGCGGGAATCGCGACCTGGTCCGGGGCCGTGCGCAACATCAGCATGGCTTCCGTGCGCACCTTGCTGCCGTCGGCAGCGACCAAGGGTTCGGTCGCCAATTCGAATTGGTCCTTTTCCAGCGCGGTCAGGATGGCGTCTTTCCAGGCGCGTTCGCCCGATTCCGACGGCGATTGCATATCGGTCGCGCCAGCGATCACGACCTGGTCGTTGTTGGCGCTTTCCGCCCGCATCAAGCCAAAATCCAGGCGCGCAAGCACCGGGCCGGCCTGATTGCCCGAGCCGTAGTCGGTCATGGCTTGCGCCCAGCGGCACAGATGGCCTTCACCGACCGGGATGCGCGAAGCATGCAGGTCCGCCCGCAACTGTTCGGCGACCATCATTGCCTTGGGCGCCGCGCAGCCCGGCAGCAGCAGCGCAAAATCGGAACCGTTCAGCCTGGCCAGCAGCGGGGCCGCGACGTTCAGGCGCTGCAGCGTGCCTTGAATGCGCTGGCATGCGGCGCGCAGCCATTGATCGATGAATTCGCGCGGCATGTGGCGGTTCAGGTCGGCCAGATCCCGCTGACGGAACACCAGCACATGCCCGCCGGCAATCGACCGCGACCCCGGCTGGCCCACGGCCGTAGCCGGCGCTTCCAATGCTCGCCGGAACTCGTTGACGAAGTACTTGCGATTGGGCAGGCCGGTCACCGGGTCCTGGTTCAGTTCCAGTTCCAGCGATTCAATCTTGGCGTTCTGTTCTTCGACGCTGGCATACACGCGCTCACGGGTCTGGTTCAACGCCTGCACGACGCCGGACAGCTCGGGCACGCGGGCCTCGACCTGCTCGGGCGGGGTGTCCCGGCCAATGCTGCGAACATGGTCGCTGATCTCGCGCAGCAAGCGGTTCTTGATCCAGCCCACCAGCACAAACGCGAACACGGCCCACAATACGCCCGCGCCCACGACCAGCGCGATCATCTTCAGGCTGCTGCGCCACAAGGCTTCCCAGGCATAAGCGTCGTTGGCGGTCAGCGTGACTTCACCGATCTGGCGCCAGCCGTCGCTGACGGCATGGCTGGCGGGTTGCGTGTCCAGCGGCGCCAATTTCTGGAACCATCCGGGAACCGACTTGGGCGTGGCGTCGGATTTGCGCTCGATCAGCACCTTGCCGTCTGGATCCGCCAGGCGTACCAGCGAGAAATGGCCGCCATCGTATAGGGCCGACACCAGCAATTCCTGAAGGACCGGGTCGTTATTGGCCGGCTGCGACAAGGACAGCGCCAGCGACACCGCGGCATCGGTGCTCTGCACCTGCAACTGGCCCGACAGGTATTCGCGCGCCGAGTTGACGCTGAGCGCCAAGGTGCCCAGCAGGATGACGCCGATGGCAAGGGTAACGCTGAGCAGTAGCTGTCGAAGTATGGACATAGTCTTGTTTCCGGCCGTCAGGGGCGTATGCCTTCCCGTTCCATGCGTTGAAGTAGATCACGCCAGCGGCTGAGTCGGTCAACCGGCGCGGCGGGCTTGCCGTCAACGTAGACGCCGTCGGCGTTGAAGCTGAAGACCGGCGTCAGGTCGCGACGCTGCGTCGCCGGAAGAATGGTTGATATCAGGCTGTCCAGCACCAGCGGGACGGCATTCGGGGTTTCGTAGTAGCCAAGCACCATGTGGGCAACCTGGCTGCTGCTGGCGGGGCCGCCGATGCGTGCGCGGACGTAGATGAAGCGCAGCTTGTTGGCGGGGACGCCCATCGAGAGCAAGGTGAAGTACTTGCCGACCACGTAGTCTTCACAGTCGCCAGCGCCTTTGCCCAGCGATTCCAGCGGGGTGGCCCAGTAGTCCGCTTGCCCCCAGATGGTCGTGTCTTCGCCCGAAAGCAGCGCGCGATTCCAAAAATCGTTTGCAAGCGTCAGCTTGTCGCGTTCCTGGGCGGGTGGCGGGTTGCGCAGCAGTTGCAACCAGCTTCCCACCGATTTCGCGCCTTTTGCGCCATAGCGGCTGGCCGCCAGGCTTTGCAGCCGGTCGGTGCTGACCTCCAGGGCGAAACTGCCGCCCCAGACGCAAGCCAGGCATAGCAACACCAGTCGGCACAGGGTCTGCATGCCGCGGAAACGGTGAGTCGAGGACATGAAACGGATTTTCACATTTTTCCGACTCTCGCAGACATCCCTGTTTAAAAAATGCCTGCGTCCTGGGGCGGGCCGTTGCGGACCCGCCCCAGGGGTACGAGGGGTTAGCTGTGGTCGACGTTCAACTTCCCCTTCTGCAGCAGGTCGGTGATGATGGCCTGGTCCGTGAGCGTGCCGCCATTCGTCAGGTCGACATTTTCCAGGATGATCTTCTGGTCCGCGCCCTGGCCGATCTGGCCCGTGGTGCTGATCGAGATCATCGTGTTGGCGCTGTTGGCGGGATCCTGCGAGAAGTGCAGATACTGCGAGAGCGTGCCGTCAGTCTCGTGCTGCAGCAGGTCCTTCAGATCCAGCACGTCCCCGCCGTCCGCGATTCCGGCATTCGAGAAGTCCTTGATCACGTCCACCGCCGGCAGCGCCGTGGTGCCTTGATCGCCGAATTCCCACTTGAACGTATCGCTGCCGCCCTCGCCATACAGGATGTCGTCGCCCTTGCCGCCGATCAGGACGTCGTTGCCGGCGCCGCCGTGCAACGTGTCCTTGCCGGTGCCGCCGTACAGGATGTCGTTGCCGTCATCGCCGTACAGGACGTCGTCGCCGCCCTGGCCGTACAGGATGTCGTTGCCCGAGCCGCCATGCAGTTCGTCATTGCCGCCGCGCGTGTCGCCCGGCACGTCGAAGATCGCGTGGTTTTCCGAGATGAACTTGTGCAGATCGGCATCCGTGGGCTGCGTACCGTCCTTCAGCAGCAGGAACTCCTTGAGCGCATCCAGGCCAGACCCGTTGGGCAAATCGGCCGGTTTGACGGGGTTGCCGTCGACACCCCACGGCAACAGATCCGTGTTGACCGCGTCGCCAAACAGAATGTCCGCCCCGTCGCCGCCGAAGATCTTGTCGTTGCCGACTGCCGCCAATTCGTTGGTCGTGCTGCCGCCGACAAGCGCCGATTCCAGATCAGACGGGTCGTGCACAACCTGGGACGCGCCCGTGCGTCCCGACGTGTACGTTCGGATATCGTCGATATCGACGCGGAATTGGCCGGTGCCGCTGCCCGAGCTCTTGTCATTCACGACGAACTCGAAGCGGTACTCACCAGGACCATGGATCTGCGTCACGGTGTCGGCCTGGGTGCCCTTTTCGGCCACCGTCCATACGCCGTCGACCAGTTTCAGCAAGCGCCATTCGAAGGTGTCCCCGGCACTTTGGTTGCCCAAGGTAGCCGTGAATCCGAACGAAGCGCCGGAGGTGGCCGTCACGACCATCTTGTGCGATTCGGCCATCGTCACGGTAACAGGGGAGCCGTCCGACGTCGTATCGATGATGCGCATCTTGTTGCTGGAGTTCGAGACCGACCCCGTGCCGCTCTTCTCCCAATTCGCGGAGTTGTTCACGCCAGGGGTGTTGTTGAAGGTCGCGACGGTCCAGCCACCACTGGTGAAGGTAGCGCCCGTATTGTCGTATTTGTCCAGGGTGGATACCGACACGCCGTCGCCGATGCCAATGCCGTGGACATCGCTGACGCCGGCCAGCTTGCCAAACTCCGTATCCCGGTTGTACCAGGCTTCAGAGCTGGGTTCGCCGTCCGTCAGGAAGAACGTCAGATTCTTGTAGGGCTGGCCGTTGGCATCCACGGAGGGCTGGTCGGCGAACCAATCCGTCGCCTTGTTGAAGGCAGCGCCGTAAGGCGTACCGCCGTCGGCGGACAAGCCCATGATCTTGTTGACGATCTGGTCGAGGTTGCTATGGTTCAGGCCGGAAATCGACGTCTGCAGCGTGCTGGAACTGCCCGCGAACGTGACCAACGAGATGTTGATCGTGCCATCGTGGTCCACCAGGTGGTTTTCCAGCAGGGAACGCAGCGCCTTCTTGGCCGTCGCCAGTCGCGTTTCGCGGTTGGAGCCCAAGCCCCAGTCGTAACCCATCGAGCCCGACAGGTCCAGCACCAGTGCGATGTTGTAGCTGGTACCCGGCGTCACGTTCTGCTGCAGCCCGCCCTGGTCGCCCAGCAGCACGTCGTTGCCGGAGCCTCCCTTGACCGTGTCATCGGTATTGTTGCCGCCGACAAACTGGTCCACGTGCAGCTTGAACGTTTGCTGTTCGGACGTGTCCTGGCCGCCGTTCGTGGTGCCGCCCGAATCCTTGACGCGGAACTCGAAGGACGAGCCTGCGTTTTCGCCGACGTTGGAAGCGTCAGGCCGGAACAGCAGTTTGCCGTCCGCGAGATCCGTGGCGCTGATTTCCTGGCCCTGGGTAACCGGTTGGCCGTTGAGAAGCAGCGTGCCGCCGGACGGGAGAGAGTCGATGATCAGCGACTCCATCGCATTGCCTTCCACCGGGTCGGAGAACGCGAAGTCGTCCGTGCCGAAGACGTAGTCCTGGCCTTCCGCGACGTTGCCCGAGGCATCTTGCGAGACCGGCGCATCGTTGACGGGCAGGACGCCGATATCCAGGACGGAGGAGGTCGTGTCCGTGCCGTCCGTCACGGAGTACGTGACCTGCGGAACGACTCCATTCCAGTTTGCGTCGGGTGTGAAGACATAACCGCCGTTGGCGTTGACGATGATCGTGCCGACGCCCGCAATGGCCGCGACACTGCCTGCGTCGTACTTCGTCCCGTTGATCGAGAACTCGGTGACGGTCAGCGTATCGTTTTCGGCATCCGAGGCGCCGGTAAGCACATTGCCGATCGCGGTCTGGTCTTCCAGGATCTGGATGGTGTGAGCCTGGAGGACCGGGAGGTCGTTGGTGCCATTGATGATGATGGTCAGTTCAGCAGTGCTGGTGTCGCCGTCCGCGTCGGTGATCGTGTAGCGGATGGTCTCGGTCAGCGTGTCGCCGTTGCCCAAGGCTTGAACGGCGGGCAAGCCGTTGCTCAGCTGATAGGACCAGGTGCCGTCGCCGTTGTCGACCAGCGTGCCGTACTTGGCGTCGCCGGTGGTGATGGCGACTGTGCTGGTGTCCGCGCCCAACGTATCGTTGGTGAGCACGTTGCCCGTGATCGGAGAGGTGGCGTCTTCCGTCACGGAAGATTCGTCGCCTCTGGCAACCGGCGCCGTGTCAATGATCTGGATGACCAGGTCATTGCTGGTGGCGATACCGGCCACGTCGGTGACGGTGACGGTGAAGCTGTCCTTGACCGAGTCATCGCCAGCGGTGTGATCGTCAGCGCCACCCGTCTCCTGATAGGAGTAGGTGATGACACCGGTCGTGGCGTCATAGGCGGTGATGGTCAGCACGCCCTTGTCGGTGGTGATGACGACAGGGGTCGTGGAGGCATTGGTGACATCATGGCCACCAACGCTCACTCCGGCGACGCCAGCTTCCGCAGACACGGTGACCTTGCCGGTGACGGTCTCGCCAGAGGCTTCAACCACGCTGTTGTGTGCGTCAGTGACGTTGCCGTCGCCGTCTTCGGGCGTGACAACCGGCGGACCGTCGGTCTGGCCGTTGATGGTGATAGTCAGTTCAGCGGTGCTGGTGTCGCC
>NZ_JBHFII010000056.1:0-75678 GCF_057334215.1 Achromobacter maghribensis
GCCATGTCCGCCGCCGCCCCCGCCCCTCAAAGCGCCATCGCTTATGGCCTTGCCACGCTTGCCGCTGACGGCACCGTTCTGGATACCTGGTATCCGCGCCCCTCGCTGGCCGATCACGCTCCCGCTGGCGGGACCCGTCATCTGACGCCCGAAGAAGCGCGTGCCGCGCTTGGCGAACACGTTCCCACCGCTCTCATCCGGGACACCCGCCGTAAAGTCGATATCGTTGCCGTGCGCACCGCCATCGCCTCGCTCGACGAACCGCCCGCTGACGCACATGACGCCTATCTGCGCCTGCACCTGCTTAGCCATCGGCTGATCCGCCCGCACGGCGCCAACCTGGATGGCTTGTTTGGCGTGCTGGCCAACGTTGCGTGGACCTCCGTCGGCCCTTGCGCCGTCGATCAGGTCGACGCCTTGCGCTGGCAACTACGCGCCACCGGCCAGACCCTTGAGATCCGCGGCGTCGACAAAATCCCGCGCATGACCGACTACGTCGTCCCCGGTGGCGTCCGCATCGCCGATACCGCGCGCGTGCGCCTGGGCGCGCATCTGTCGCCCGGCACCACCGTACTGCATGAAGGGTTCTGCAACTTCAACGCCGGCACGCTCGGCGCGTCCATGGTCGAAGGCCGCATCAGCGCGGGCGTCATCGTCGACGACGGCAGCGACATCGGCGGCGGCGCCTCCATCATGGGCACCATGTCCGGCGGCGGCAAGCAAGTCGTGTCCATCGGCAAACGCTGCCTGCTGGGCGCCAACTCCGGGCTGGGCATTTCGCTGGGCGATGACTGCGTGGTCGAGGCCGGCTGCTACGTCACCGCCGGCACCCGCGTGCTGACGCCGGAAGGCGCCGTCGTGAAGGCCCTGCAGCTAGCGGGCCAGCATGGCCTGCTGTTCCGCCGCAACTCGCAGACCGGCGTGGTCGAATGCCTGGTGCGCACCGCCGCCTGGGGCGCCTTGAATCCCGCGCTGCACGCGGGGCACTGAATGGAAAAGGGCCGCTGACAGCGGCCCTTTCTTCATCCGGGAACAGCCGGCGCGCCTGGCGCCGCTGGGGCCATGCCCACTCAGGCGTATTCCGCCGTTTGTCCCAACTGGTCGTACACCAGGTTAACCAACAGGTCCGAACTGAGGATGCGCGTGGCCAGGCACGAGAACACCGTCTTGCCGCTGTCGTCTTGCAGGGTGACCGTCTCGGTCCAGTCATTCAGGTCAATGCGCTTGAGCGACTCGTAGGGCCAGGTGGCGCCGCCGATGTGCAGCCCTTCCGCCGACAGAGCCAGCTCTTGCGTTTCCAGGCGAGGAAATTCGCCGGCCTTCACATAGCGGAACGGAACACGCGCGCCATTGGCGATCGCCGCTTCCAGCACCGGCAGGCGCTGCTCGACGTAGCGCGAACGGAATCCATCCATGAAAACGGGAAAATCGGTGATGCCGCTGGGCACCACGGTCCAGTCTGCTGCCGCGTCCGTGCGATAGGCAAGGCTGTTGACCGGGCCCGCTGCGGCGTCCGGGCCGGCAGCGAACAGGCAGAGATCCTGGATATCCGCGAAAGCGGCGTATTGGCGCGTGTCGCCCTGCTGGCTGACGACACCCTTGTCATGCAATTCAAAGCGAACCGGGGCGCTCCCCGTGTGCGTAAACACCGCCAATGCGTCAGAGGCCTGCGGGGTTTTGCTATTAGTCATGCAACTTCCTTATTCAGTTAGGGTGCTTTCGCGGCCCAGGACGTCGCAAAGTCATGCGACACGCATTCTCCCCCATATGAGGAATACGTGCTTGATGACCCCTTTTATCGCCGGGCCGCCCCAAGATAAAAGCGCCCCCTCGGGGGGCAGCAAGCACGCAAGGCGTGCGCAGCGTGGGGGGCCTTACTTATCACTGGGCCGCCCCAGGCGGGATCGGCACGAACGGATAGTGCGCCACGTCGCCCCGCCCGGCGATGATCGCCGTGGCTTCTGGCACCTCTTCCCAGGCTCCCGGCATCTCGCTCAGCGGCTCGGACAGCAGCAGAAAGGCATCTTCGTCCAGCGCCGCGATCTGCGGATCGTCGGGATAGAGCTCGCGCAAGTGCCGCACGCAGGTATTGTGGAACAACGTGCGCGACTCGGTTTCGCTGGAATAACGCACCGCGATCAGGCGTTCGCCGTCCAGCGCGCAGACGGTCATGTTGATGGGATGCGCCACGCCATGGCGCCGCCCGGTCTCCTCCACCGCGCCCACCATGCGCGCCAGTGCCGGGATGGGGTCTTCCTCCAGGCCGAACGTCAGCGCCAGCAGGAACATCACCTCGGAGTCCGTGGACCCCTCGAGCGAGCCGAAATACGCCGGCGCGATCATCAGCATCAGGTCGCGGCGCAAGAGCGGGTAGTCGCGAATCACGCCGTTATGCACGAACAGCCACTGCCCGTGCCGGAACGGATGGCAATTGGTTTCCTGCGCGGGCGTATCGGTGGCCGCGCGGATATGCGCCACGAACAACGGCGCGTGGATCGCGCGCGCCGCCTCACGCAGGTTACGGTCGTTCCAGGCCGGATGCACGCTGCGGTAGCGGAACGGCGGCTCTGGCGGGCGGCCATCCGCGGGGCGGCCATACCACCCCAGCCCGAAACCGTCTCCGTTCGTCGTGGTGGCGCCCAGGCGCGCGTGCAGGCTCTGGTCGATGAGGGAGTGCTTCGCCTTGAACAGCACGCTTTCCATCTGCAGGGGATTACCGGTGTAGGCCAGCCAACGACACATGACGCGCTCCTTCAAGACAGTCGTGCCCAGTGTAGGAGCGACCCGCAATTTTCTACAAGCTTGCGCGCCCGGGCGACGGCATAGTGGCGCTTTCCCAGTATCAGCCGGAACCTGCCCCGTGAATACGTCCTCATCCGTCCCCGCCCTGCAACAGGGCTTTTCCAGCGACAACATCGCGGGCGCAAGCCCCGAAGTCTTCGACGCCCTGATGCGCGCGGGCGCCGGGCAGGCGCCGGCCTATGGCACGGACGACGGCACGTTGCGCGTGCAACGCAAACTGGCCGACATCTTCGAACACGAGGTGGACGTGCTGCTGGTGCCCACCGGCACCGCCGCCAACGCGATCAGCCTGGCCGCGTTGACCCCGCCGTGGGGCGCCGTGCTCTGCCACGCGCAGGCCCATATCGCCAACGATGAATGCGGCGCACCAGAGTTCTACACGCATGGCGCGCGGCTGAAGCTGCTGGCCGGCGAATCCGCCAAGATCGACCCTGCGGAACTGGCCATCGAAGCGCGCCGCAAAGTGGGCGACGTGCACTCCGTCCAACCGTCCTGCGTCAGCATCACCCAGGCCACCGAGACCGGCGCGGTCTACACGCAGGATGAGATCAACGCCATCGGCGACGTCTGCCGGGATGCCGGCTTGCCTTTGCACATGGACGGCGCGCGCTTTGCGAACGCGCTGGTCAGCCTGGCGTGCACGCCGGCGGAAATGACGTGGAAGGCGGGCGTCGAAATCCTGTCGTTTGGCGCCACCAAGAACGGCGTGCTGGGCGCCGAGGCCATCGTGGTGTTCAATCCGGATCGCGCCCGCGAACTGGAATTCCGGCGCAAGCGCGGCGGGCACCTGTTCTCGAAAATGCGGCTGCTGTCAGCGCAGCTGGAAGCGTATCTGGACGGCGACCTGTGGCTGCGCAACGCGCGCCAGGCCAACGCCATGGCCGCGCGCCTGGCGGCCGGCATGCAGGGGCTTGCAGGCGTGACGTTGCAGGGCACGGCCGATGCCAACATTCTGTTCTGCCAATTGCCCGCTCATGCCATCGAAGGCCTGCTGGCCGATGGTTTTCGCTTCTATCACGACCGCTGGGGTCCTGGCGTCGTGCGCCTGGTAACGTCGTTCGCCACGCAGGCACAGGACGTGGACCATTTCCTGTCGGCGCTGCGCGCACGGGTGTCCTGAGGCCTTTCGTAAGGCGCCTGCCGGCGCCTTACGCCGCGGGCAGATAGGCCGAGGGCGGTGCGCCGTAAGCCGTGCGGAACGCGCGGTTGAAGTGGCTCTGGTCGTAGAAGCCCACATCCGCCGCCACCTGGGCCACCGACCCCTTCGCGGCGGCCAGGGCCCCGCAAGCGCGCTCAAGCCGCAGCCGCACCAGCCACGCATGCGGCGTCAACCCTGCGGAATGCGTGAAGCGCCGCAGAAATTGAAAGCGGCTTAATCCACACAGCCGGGCCAGATCGTCCAGCGCGATCTTCTCGCACAGGTGCGCGTGGCAATAGTCTCGCACCGCGCGCAGATGCGTGGCCGACAGGCCGCCTTTGACAACTTCGGGCCGCACGGCGCCCGTCCGCGCGAACAAGGCGCCCATCAGCGCCAGCGATTGCGACTCCTGCGCCAGCGGCGCAGCCGGCGCGCCGGACATCCACGCGCTGTGCAGCAGCATGAAACGGGCGGCCAGCGCGGTGTCCTCGACCAGGGTGCCGAAAAAGCGTTCATCGGCGGTCTCGCCCGACACCTCTTCGATGAAGCCGCGCATCAGCTCGGCCGACAGGCGGAACGTCTTCAGTGTGTAGGACGCGCCATCGTTGCCGACACCCACGCCGTCGTGGATCTCGCCAGGCGGCATCAGGGCGATGCCTCCCGGGCCCAGCAGGATGCTCTTGCCCCGGAAGCACTGGCGCTGCACGCCCTGCGTCACCAGTCCGATGTGATAGTCGACGTGGTAGTGGCGGTCGAACTGGAACGCGCTGAACCGCGCCTCGCCCAGCACTAGCCCCGGCGTGCCGGGCACCGGGTGGTATCGGACATCGTCTGTCATGGCGCCGGCTCCCACGCGCTACTTCTTCAGCAGCGCCTTCAGCATCGCCATGCGCTCCTTGGGATTCATGGCGGCCGTGGCTTCGTCTTCCTGCACCCGCACGTCGCCCAGCCCCATCTCTTCGATGAAGCGCGACGGCTCGCGCACCAGGTCTTCGCGGGCGCGGCGGCGGCGCTTGCACCAGCTCAGGTTCAGGCTGCGCTGCGCGCGCGTGATGCCCACGTACATCAGGCGGCGTTCCTCCTGGATGCGCGTGGCCAGATTCTCGGCGGCGCGCGCCGGGTCGCCGACCTCGTCGTCCTTGCCCAGGTGGGGCAGCAGCCCCTCTTCCACGCCGGCCAGGTATACGTGCGGATACTCCAGCCCCTTGGACGCGTGCAGCGTCGACATCTTGACGGCATCGGGCTCGTCTTCTTCACCGCGCTCCAGCATGGTGACCAACGCCACGTGCTGCACCAGATCGAAGAGCGTCATGTTGTCTTCTTCGGCCTTGCGCTTGAGCCAGCCCGTCAATTCCAGCACGTTCTGCCAGCGCGTTTGCGCCGGGCGCTCTTCGAACAGTTCGAACAGATGGCGTTCGTACTGGATGGCTTCCACCAGGTCGTCCAGGATGACGCCCGCGGGTTCGGCGGGCGCCGCGTCCTTGCCAGAGGCCGCGCCGCGTCCGGCGCGCCATTGCATGCGCCGGATGAACTCGGCGAAGGTGCGCAGCGGGTCCAGCTGGCGCGGCGCCAACTGGCTCTCCAGCCCGGTCTCGGCCACCGCCGCCAGCAGCGAGATCTCGCGCGTGGCCGCGTACTGCCCCAGCACCTGCAAGGTCGCCTGGCCGATGCCGCGCTTGGGCGTGGTGGCGGCGCGGATGAACGCGGGATCGTCATCGTCATTGGCCAGCAGCCGCAGGTACGACAGCACGTCGCGCACTTCGGTCTTGTCGAAAAAGCTCTGCCCACCCGAAATCGTGTACGGAATCTTCATGTTGCGCAGGGCCTGCTCCAGGATGCGCGACTGGTGGTTGCTGCGGTACAGGATGGCAAAATCCTTCCACTGCGCCTGACGTTCGAAGCGCGAGACCGAGACCTTCATGGCAATCGATTCCGCTTCCTGCTCTTCGCCGTCCATCGCCGACACCAGGATCGGTTCGCCCACGCCCAGGTCCGACCACAGCTTCTTCTCGAACAGCTTGGGGTTCTTTTCGATAACCTGGTTGGCGGCCGCCAGAATGCGCTGCACCGAGCGGTAGTTCTGCTCTAGCTTGATGAGCTTGATGTTGGGATAGTCGGTCGTCAGCTTGGCCAGGTTTTCGATCGTGGCGCCGCGCCAGGCGTAAATCGCCTGATCGTCGTCGCCGACCGCCGTGAACATGGCGCGTGACCCGGTCAGCAGCTGCACCAGACGGTACTGGCACACGTTGGTGTCCTGGTATTCGTCCACCAGCAGGTAGCGCACGCGGTTCTGCCAACGCGTGCGCACTTCCTCGTTGCTGGCCAGCAGCAAGGCAGGGATGCGGATCAGGTCATCGAAATCCACCGCCTGATAGGCGGCCAGCGTGGCGGCGTAGCTGCGGTAGATGTTGGCCGCTTCGACGTCGCCGGGCGTGACGGCTTCGCGCGCGGCGTCGTCCGGCTCCAGCAGCGCGTTCTTCCACAGCGAGATAATGCCCTGCACGTGGCGCAGGCGGGCCTTGTCGGTCGTGGCCAACAGTTCCTGGATGATCGACATGGCATCGTCGGCGTCCAGGATCGAAAACGTAGGTTTCAGGCCCGCGTTGCGCGCTTCTTCGCGCAGCATCTTCACACCCAGCGAGTGAAACGTGCTGATGATCAGGCCCTTGGACAGCTTGCGGTCCACCAGCGTCTTCACGCGCTCGTCCATCTCGCGCGCGGCCTTGTTGGTGAAGGTCAGGGCCACCACGTTGCGGCCCATGTAGCCGCATTCCCGCAGCAGATAGGCGATCTTCTGCGTGATCACGCGCGTTTTTCCGCTACCCGCGCCAGCCAGCACCAGGCACGGGCCGTCCAGGTAAAGCACCGCCTCCTTTTGGGCGGGATTCATGCCTTGACCAATCGATTCGCTTGCGGACATTTTGAGTTGGATCGTCATGCATCGCGCTCGCCGCAATGCGGATGCGGCCGCCAGGCGCAAGGCCTGCAGCCGCCCGTCAGCGGGCCGGTAACACGCGAAAAAATGGGGACGGGCGCAGCCGCCGATGCGGGCCTGCCGCGCCAGCGCGATAGAGGAAGACGATCATAGAACAATCGGATGGATGACGCATCGGCCGTTGCCGAGGGTCAGATCTCCAGCGGATCGACTTCCAGCTGCCAGCGCACGCGCGCCTCGTTGGCGATGTAAGGCAGGTGGTGCGACCACGACGCCAGGAACGCCTGCAGGGCGGGCCGGCTGGCGCTCTCCACCAGCAGCTGCGCGCGCTCGATATTGGCCACCCGCACCACGCGCAGCGGCACCGGGTCGTACAGCATGATCGCGTCCAGGCCGGGAAAGTCCGCCGCCCACTCGCCTTCCGGCAGCACCCGCGCGCGTTCCAGGAACGCCTGCGCCACCTTCAGCTCGCGCGCCTCGGCGGTCAATAGCGCCTGGTAGACGAAGGGCGGCAAGCCGGTGCTTTCGCGTTCGTGCAGCGCGTGCCGCGCAAAGCCGGCGTAGTCGTGGCGCAGCAGCGCCTGGTACACGGGCTGCTCGGGATAGCCGGTCTGGATCAGCACTTCGCCGTTGCCCTGGTGACGGCCCGCACGGCCTGCCACCTGCATCAATTGGGCGAACAGACGCTCGGGTGCGCGGAAGTCGTGCGCGAACAGCATCGAATCGGAATTCAGCACGCCCACCAGCCCCAGCCGGGCAAAATCGTGGCCCTTCGCCACCATCTGCGTGCCGACCAGAATGTCGACCTCGCCCGCATGCACCGAGGCGAACAGCGCCTCGGCGCTGCCCTTTTTTCGAGTGCTGTCGGCATCGATGCGCAAGATGCGCGCGCCCGGGAACAGCTCGGCAAGATGTTCTTCGATGCGCTGCGTGCCGCGGCCCATCGGCGCCAGGTCCTGGTCGCCGCATTCCGGGCACGCATGCGGCACCGGCGCCTGGTAGCCGCAATGGTGGCATTGCAGGCGATGACCGCGGCCTTCGGTGCGGTGCAACACGGTGAATGCCGTGCAGCGCGGGCAATTGCTCACCCACGCGCAAGACTGGCAATGCAGCACCGGCGAATAGCCCCGCCGGTTCAGGAAGATCAGCGACTGCTCTTTACGTTCCAGCCGCTGCCCAATGGCCTCCAGCAGGTGGGGCGACATGCCGTGCTTCATCTGCAGGCGGCGCGTATCCACCAGCCGCATGGACGGCAGGCTGCTGGAACGCGCGCGGGCCGGCAGCGTCAGGCGCAGATAACGGCCCCGTTCGGCGTGCTGCCACGTTTCCAGGGACGGCGTGGCCGACCCCAGCACCACGGGAATGTCCAGGTCGTGGGCCCGCCACACAGCCAGGTCGCGCGCCGAATAGCGCAGGCCGTCCTGCTGCTTGTAGGAGGCATCGTGTTCTTCGTCCACGACGATCAGGCCCAGCTTGCTCAAGGGCGCGAAGATCGACATGCGCGTGCCCAGCAGCATGCGCGCGTCGCCGCGCTGGGCGCGGGCCCAGGCCTGCAGGCGTTCGCCGTCGGACAGGCCGCTGTGCATGACCGCCAGCCCGTCCGGGCCCACCACCGCCTCAAGGCGCGCGCGCAGCGCGCCTTCCAACTGCGGCGTCAGGTTGATTTCGGGCACCATCAGGAGCACTTGGCGCCCCTGTGCCAGTACGCGTTCGGCGGCGCGCAGATACACCTCGGTCTTGCCGCTGCCCGTCACGCCATGCAGCAACACGGGCTTGAACCCCGCCAGTGCGCCAATGGCGTCCACCGCGGCGGCTTGCGCCTCGTTCAGTTCGGGCGGCTGATCGGCCTTGGCCGGCGCGCGCACCGCCTTGCGTTTGCGGTTGTCCAGCCGCGCCACCGGCCCGCCCGCCGACCGCTTGCCCTGGTATGCGGTGGGTTTGCGCAAGGGCGGCGGCAACGTGGGCAGCATCACCTCGCCCAAGGGTCGTTGGTAATAGTCCGCGGCAAACCGGGCCAGGCGCAACCAGTCTTCGTCAAAAGGCGGCAGGTCGTCCAACACCTGTTCGATGGGGCGGATCTGCTTGGGATCGAAAGACGGCTCTGCCGGGTTCTCAACCACCACGCCGATCATCTTGCGCCGTCCGAACGGCACAATCACCCGCAGCCCGACCGGTACGGGCGCGTCGCTGCGGTAATCGAAGGGGCCGGGCAGGGGCACGTCCAGCGCCACGCGCACCCAGCAAACGGCTGCGGGAGTCGTAATCGGCGGCGCTTCAGACATGGGGGGTTGGACGGTGCATGGGGCGGACGGCCTGTGGATAACTTTGGGGAAAAGGCTGGAGCAACGTCAAGATTTGGAATAAGCGTAGATTGCGTACGCTGTTGCAATCCGGTGGAAAACTTGATTTTTGTCTATTAAAACAATAGCTTATGCAAGCTTCCAAGATTGTAAACTAGCTTCTAAAGGGTTTTCCCCGATCAAAATCTTGCTGTGCACAAGTACTTGCCGGGGCCCTCAAACTTCGGCCCTTCGGACCGAAGCGTCCACTCACTTACCCCCTCAGCGAGCGGCTATGTTGGTGGACTTCGTCGACCAATTCCGCTACGGCTTCCGGCGGCGTAAAGCGTGAAATGCCATGGCCCAGATTGAACACATGACCGCCCTTGCCAACCGGGCCAAATGCGTCCAAAACGCGGCGAGCCTCCGTCCGGATGGCGGACGCGCCGCCAAACAGCGCCATCGGATCCAGGTTGCCCTGGAAAGCCACGGAATCTCCCGTGCGGCGGCGGGCCGCGGCCAGATCCACCGTCCAGTCCAGCCCCACCGCGTCGCAGCCGCAAGCCGCAATCTGTTCCAGCCACTGGCCGCCGCCTTTGGTGAAGACGATGACCGGGACTCGCCGGCCTTCGTGTTCGCGGGTCAGGCCGGCCACGACCTTCTTCGTGTACGCCAGTGAGAATTGCTGGAACAGGCCGTCAGCCAGCACGCCGCCCCAGCTATCGAACAGCATGACCGCTTGGGCACCCGCGGCGATCTGCGCGTTCAGGTATTGCAGCGTGGCTTCAGCGTTGATTTCCAGGATGCGGTGCAGCAGGTCCGGACGCGAATACAGCATCGTCTTGATCAGCCGGTAATCGTCGCTGCCCTGCCCTTCAACCATGTAGCACGCAATGGTGAACGGGCTGCCGGCAAAACCGATCAGCGGCACCTTGCCGTCCAGCTCGCGGCGAATCACGCTGACCGCGTCGAACACGTAACGCAGCTTGTCCATGTCGGGCACGGCCAGGCGCGCCACGTCGTCCTCGGTGCGCACGGGGCGGGCAAAGCGCGGGCCTTCGCCTTCGGCAAAATCCAGGCCCAGGCCCATCGCATGCGGCACGGTCAGGATGTCCGAGAACAGGATGGCCGCATCCAGGTCGAAACGCTCGAGCGGCTGCAATGTGACTTCCATCGCGTAGTCCGGATTCTGAGCCAGGCCCATGAAAGAGCCCGCCCGGGCGCGCGTCGCGCGGTACTCGGGCAGGTAGCGACCCGCCTGGCGCATCAGCCAGATCGGGGTGTAGGGCACGGGCTCGCGCAAGAGCGAGCGCAAGAACACATCGTTCTTCAAGCTGGAAGCAGACACGACTATCCTCGATGATCGGAAGCCGTGATTTTACTTCCCCAAGCTGACAAGGCGCGCCCGGGCGGCAGACGCGTCTTGTCTGGACGCAAGCCCGCGGCAGTTCAATCGCCCAGACGGCGCGCCAGCGCCGCTTGCCGATAGGGAGCCGCCTCGATGCCGTGCTTGCGCATCAGCGCCCAGAACGCGCGCCGGTGCTTGGCGCAAGCCCTCGCCGCCTGGGCCACATTGCCGCCATGGCGCGACAGCGCGTGACGGATGTAGTCCCGCTCGAAGCCGTCCACCACCAGGGACTTCGCCACCCGGAACGATTCCTGCGCCGGCAGGCGCCGCGGATCCCGATTTTCCCGATTTTCCCGACTTTCCCGGCTGTCTCGGCTGTCTCGGGCATCGCAGTTGTCCCACCTGTCCCGATGGTCTCGCATGCCGGCCAGCGCCTGGTCGACGAATGCCGCCGGCACGCGCGGCCGGGCCTGCTCGTGCCGGCCCGGACCGTTGGCCCCCGGATAGCGCGCCGGCGGCTCTTCCAGGCCCGCGCGTGCCGGCTGCCGCCAGGCCGCCGGCCGCGCCATCCGGCCCAAACGCACCCTGACGCTTTCCAGGCAGGCCGGTTGCGCGATGAAGTCCGCCACGCCCAACCCCAGCAGGTCTTCGATGGCAGGGGCCTTCATGTCGTCCATCAGCAGCAACACCGGGGTCGTCAGGGCGGCACCCGCCTGCGCCAGGGCCATCCGCGCCCAGGAGACCGTGGACGGCGTCACGGGCAGGATGCAGCCGTCATATCGCCTGAGCGACACCGCCAGGCGCGCCAGCGCCCGGACGTCGTGGTCCTGCAACGGCAGCGGGTCCGGGCCGGGGAACGGCCCGGATTCCCCAAGGGGCACCAGGTGCAGCCGTACCCGCGCCATGCGGGCGTGATGCCGGGCCACCCAATCCCGCATGGCGCCTTCGTGGCCAGGCGCCAGCAGAACGCCGCAATCCAGGACTTCTCGCACGCTTCTCCCCTTTGGCTCTGTACGCAAAGTGGAAGGCTACTGTCGCGGCATCCGTATCGCCATTCGTATTGAACGCATTGCGGTCGCCCGGCAGGTGGGGCAACGGCCTGCCGCAAGCAACGCGCGGAAATGAAAAAAGCGGCCATGGGCCGCTTTTTTCGTTCCGGGGCGAACCCCGGGGTACTGCTTCGCCGCTTAGTGCGAACGACCGCCTTGACGCAGCTTGCGCGCCGCGATGGCTTGCGCAGCCAGCATGGCGAGTTCCGCTTCGACGACAGCGATGTCAGCCTTGTCCTTGGCGTTCGCAAGGGCCTCTTCGGCCTTTTTGCGAGCTTCCAGGGCACGGGCTTCGTCCAGATCCGAAGCACGGATAGCCGTGTCGGCCAGAACCGTCACGCTGCCCGGCTGCACTTCCAGAATGCCCCCGGCGACGAAGATGTTTTCCTCGCCTTGGTCGGCACGAACGATCTTGACCGTCCCGGGGCGTATGCGCGAAATCAGCGGGGTGTGGCCGGGCAGAATGCCCAGTTCACCCGCTTCGCCAGGCAGCACCACGAACTTCGCCTCACCGGAGAAGATCGCTTCCTCTGCGCTGACGACATCCACATGCAGGGTAGCCATATCGGTTCCTTATTGCAGTTTCTTGGCCTTCTCGAAGGCCTCGTCGATCGAACCGACCATGTAGAAGGCCTGTTCCGGCAGGGAATCGCACTCGCCGTTCACGATCATCTTGAAACCACGGATGGTTTCAGCCAGCGGAACGTACTTGCCGGGCGAGCCCGTGAACACTTCAGCGACGTGGAACGGCTGCGACAGGAAGCGCTGGATCTTACGAGCGCGGGCCACGGCCTGCTTGTCGTCGGGCGACAGTTCGTCCATACCCAGAATCGCGATAATGTCGCGCAGTTCCTTGTAGCGCTGCAGCGTTTGCTGCACGCCGCGGGCAACCGCGTAGTGCTCTTCGCCGACGACTTGCGGGTCGAGCTGGCGGCTGGACGAATCCAGCGGATCCACGGCCGGGTAGATACCCAGCGAAGCGATGTCACGCGACAGCACGACGGTGGAGTCCAAATGCTGGAAGGTCGTGGCAGGCGACGGGTCGGTCAAGTCATCCGCAGGGACGTACACGGCCTGGATGGACGTGATCGAGCCCGTCTTGGTCGACGTGATGCGCTCTTGCAGCTTGCCCATTTCTTCAGCCAGCGTGGGCTGGTAGCCCACGGCCGACGGCATACGGCCCAGCAGTGCGGACACTTCGGTACCGGCCAGCGTGTAGCGGTAGATGTTGTCCACGAAGAACAGGATGTCGCGGCCTTCGTCACGGAACTTCTCGGCCATCGTCAGGCCGGTCAGCGCCACGCGCAGACGGTTGCCAGGGGGTTCGTTCATCTGACCGAACACCATGGCGACCTTGTCCAGAACGTTCGACTCTTCCATTTCGTGGTAGAAGTCGTTGCCTTCGCGAGTACGCTCACCCACGCCGGCAAACACCGACAAACCGCTGTGCTGCTTGGCGATGTTGTTGATGAGTTCCATCATGTTCACGGTCTTGCCCACGCCGGCGCCGCCGAACAGGCCGACCTTGCCGCCCTTTGCGAACGGGCACACCAAGTCAATCACCTTGATGCCGGTTTCCAGCAGTTCCACGGACGGCGACAGTTCGTCGAAACGGGGAGCCGATTGGTGGATGCCACGCTTTTCTTCGTGTTGGATCGGGCCGGCTTCGTCGATGGGACGACCCAGCACGTCCATGATGCGACCCAGCGTGCCGGTGCCGACCGGCACCGAGATCGGGGCGCCCGTGCCCGTGACCTTCATGCCGCGGCGCAGACCGTCGCTGGAGCCCAGCGCAATGGTACGCACCACGCCGTCGCCCAGCTGTTGCTGCACTTCCAGCGTCAGGCCCTTTTCGGCGAACGACGAGGACTCGTCGTCGGCCAGGGTAAGCGCTTCATAGATCTTGGGCATGTGATCGCGGGGGAACTGAATATCCACCACGGCGCCGATGCACTGAACGATGGTTCCGTTGCTCATGTCGATTCCTTGCTTGATAGCTTTAGATGGGAGCTGCCTGCCTTAAACGGCGGCAGCGCCCCCTACGATTTCCGAAATTTCTTTGGTGATCGCGGCCTGACGGGTCTTGTTGTAGACCAGTTGCAGCTCTCCGATGACCTTCTTGGCGTTGTCCGACGCCGCCTTCATGGCGACCATCCGGGCCGACTGCTCCGAAGCCATGTTCTCGGCCACGGCTTGATACAGCAGGCCTTCAACGTAACGCTGCAGCAGGTCGTCGATCACGCTACGGGCGTCGGGTTCGTAGATGTAATCCCAGCTGTAGTCCGACTTCACTTCCGACGTCTTGGCCAGGCTATCAGCACCCGTTTGGTACGGATCTTCCAAACCACTGGCCAACGGCAGCAGACGCAAGAACAACGGCTCCTGCTTCATCGTGTTGACGAAGCGGGTCGAAGCCACGTACAGCGCGTCGATGCGGCCATCCAGGTAGGCGTCCAGCTGCACCTTGATCGCGCCCAGCAGGCGGTCCAGTTGCGGCTTGTCGCCCAGTTGCACTTCCTGGGAAACCAGATTGGCGCCGATACGGGTCAGCACACCCACGCCCTTATTGCCGAAAGCGGTCGCTTGCACGGCGATGCCGTTTTTCTCGAACTCTTTCAGCTTGCCCAACGTCACGCGAGTGATGTTGGTGTTCAAGCCGCCGCACAAACCCTTGTCAGTCGTCACCATGACCACGCCGACCGCTTTGATTTCGCGTTCGACCAGGTACGGGTGGCTGTACTCGGGGTTGGCCTGCATCAGGTGCGCAGCAATCTCGCGCACCTTGGTGGCGTACGGACGACCAGCACGCATCCGTTCCTGCGCCTTGCGCATTTTGGATGCGGCGACCATTTCCATCGCCTTGGTGATCTTGCGCGTGTTTTGCACGCTCTTGATCTTGGTTCGGATTTCCTTAATTCCGGGCATTGCGCTTTCCTGTGAAGACTGGCCGATGGGTTCCGCTCACGCCTCAACCATCCGGTAAGGATGGGTGAGGCGTTGCAGACGCCTAACCCATCACTTTCTTAAAAAGCACCGTGCTTCTTGAATTCCTGAACGGCGGTGGCCAATTCGGCCTCGTCGTCCTTGGACAGTTCCTTGGTGTCTTCGATGCGCTGGATCATGGCCGCATGCTTGGCCTTCAACTGATCCTTCAGCGACTTCTCGAACGACAGCACTTGGGCCACGTCCACGTCATCCAGGTAGCCGTTGTTGACCGTGTACAGCGTGACGGCCAGTTCCCACACTTGCAGCGGCTGGTATTGCGGCTGCTTGAGCAGTTCCACCACGCGCTTGCCGCGTTCCAGCTGGCGACGGGTCGCGTCGTCCAGGTCGGAAGCGAACTGCGCGAAGGCAGCCAGTTCACGGTACTGCGCCAAGTCGGTACGGATACCGCCGGACAGCTTCTTGACGACCTTGGTCTGAGCAGCGCCACCCACACGCGACACCGAGATACCGGCGTTGATTGCGGGGCGGACACCGGCGTTGAACAGGTCGGTTTCCAGGAAGATCTGGCCGTCGGTGATCGAGATCACGTTGGTCGGAACGAAAGCGGACACGTCGCCAGCCTGCGTTTCGATGATCGGCAGCGCGGTCAGCGAACCGGTCTTGCCCTTGACGGCGCCGTTGGTGAACTTTTCGACGTAGTCTTCGTTCACGCGGGCAGCACGTTCCAGCAGGCGCGAGTGCAGGTAGAACACGTCGCCCGGGTAGGCTTCACGGCCCGGCGGACGGCGCAGCAGCAGCGACACCTGGCGATAGGCCCAGGCTTGCTTGGTCAGATCGTCATAAACGATCAGGGCGTCTTCGCCGCGATCGCGGAAGTATTCGCCCATCGTGCAACCGGCGTAGGCGGCCAGGTATTGCATGGCGGCGGAGTCGGAAGCGGTGGCGGCCACGACGATGGTGTATTCCATCGCGCCGTGCTCTTCCAGCTTGCGGACCACGTTGTTGATCGTGGAAGCCTTCTGGCCGATGGCGACGTACACGCAGGTGACGCCCTTGCCCTTCTGGCTGATGATCGTGTCGACAGCGACGGCGGTCTTGCCGGTCTGGCGGTCGCCAATGATCAGTTCGCGCTGGCCGCGGCCGATCGGCACCATCGAGTCGATAGCCTTGACGCCGGTTTGCAGCGGCTGCGACACCGAGCGGCGGGCGATAACGCCAGGCGCCACTTTTTCGATGATGTCGGTGGCCTTGGCGTTGATCGGGCCCTTGCCGTCGATCGGCTCGCCCAGCGTGTTGACCACGCGGCCTTTCAGTTCCGGACCAACCGGGACTTCCAGAATGCGGCCGGTCGTCTTGACCTGGTCGCCTTCGGAGATGCCGGTGTAGTCGCCGAGGATAACGGCGCCGACGGAATCACGCTCGAGGTTGAGCGCCAGACCGAAAACGTTGTTGGGAAATTCGAGCATTTCGCCCTGCATCACGTCGGACAAGCCGTGGATGCGGGTAATACCGTCGGTCACGGACACGACGGTGCCCTGAGTACGGACATCAGCCGAAGCGCCCAGGCCCTCGATGCGGCTCTTGAGCAGTTCGCTGATCTCGGAGGGATTGAGTTGCATATTGACTCCTGGAATCCTGTTAGTTGCCTTAAGCGGCGAGCTGATCGCGCATGCGGACCAATTGGGCTTGTACGGAAGTATCGAGCACCTGGTCGCCGACAGCCACGCGCACGCCGCCGATCAACGACTGGTCGACGGTGACGTTGGGCTTGAGCTTGAGGCCGAATTTTTGTTCGAGCGCGGCAACCAGTTCTTTGACCTGGTCGTCGCTCAGTTCGAACGCGCTGGTGATTTCCGCCTGCGCCGTGCCCTCGTGACGATTCCGCAGCACCACGAATTGCGTGGCGATGTCGGGCAGCAGCAGCAGTCGGTCGTTTTCAACCAGCAGCGCGATGAAATTACGGGCGGCCTGCGGCAGTTCGGCCTTGATCAGGCCGGAAAACAGCTCAACGCGCTGCTTGTCGCCCAGACGCGGATCGGCCATGGCCTCGCGCACGTCGGGGTTGGAGGCGACCTGCGACATTTCGCTGACCAGGTCGGCCCAGGCCGGCAAGCCGGCCTTGTCGTCGCGCGCTGCGCTGAAGAGCGCTTCAGCGTAGGGACGGGCAACAGTGGAAAGTTCAGCCATGACGGTCCCGGATTAAAGCTGCGCGCGAAGCTGGTTCAGCAGCTCGGCGTGGGCGCGGGCGTCAACCTCGCGCTTGAGGATCTGTTCAGCACCCTTGACAGCCAACGCGGCAACGTCGTCGCGCAGCGAGTCACGAGCGCGCTGGACTTCCTGCGCGGCATCTTGAGCAGCTTGAGCCACGATACGGGCGCGTTCAGCTTCCGCTTCACGGCGGGCTTGCTCGATCAGGGAGGCGGCTTGCTTTTCGGCCTCGATGATGCGGGCATGGTTTTCGGACTTGGCAGAAGCCTCGATAAGACTGACACGCGCCTGGGCTTGAGCCAAGTCGGCTTTGCCCTTCTCGGCGGCGGCAAGGCCGTCGGCGATTTTTTGGCGGCGCTCGTCCATCGCCTTCGTCAGAGGAGGCCACACGAATTTCATCGTGAACCAGCCCAGAACGAAGAACACGAGCATCTGGAAAATGATCGTCGCGTTCAGATTCACGGTCGTTCCTTTAACACCTTGCGGCTCCGACCGCACCCGGAAAGGGGCGTCACGGAGCACTCGATACTTTGCTGACCGGCGACGGGACTTGCGCCCACATCGCCGCCAGCGTCATGACCCGCCTATTCGCCGGCGGGCGCTGCCTTAGCCGACGAACGGATTGGCGAAGGCGAACAGCATGGCAATACCCACGCCGATCAGGAATGCCGCGTCGATCAGGCCAGCCAGCAGGAACATCTTCGTTTGCAGAGCGTTCATCAGCTCAGGCTGACGAGCCGAAGCTTCCAGATACTTGCCGCCCATCAGTGCGATGCCGATGCAAGCGCCGATAGCACCCAAACCGATGATGAGACCGCAAGCGAGGGCAACGAAAGCGACGTTGGTCATGACAACTCCTTGGTTAGAAATCTGAAGTCAAAAATTGAAAAATAAGAGGTACAGCTCAATGCAAGATAATCTTGCTATCCCACGCTGGCCGGGTGGCCAGCGCAAGAAATTCGGGGGATCAGTGGCCTTCGTGTGCCTGGCCGAGGTACACCAGCGTCAGCATCATGAAAATGAAGGCCTGCAGCAGAACGATCAGGATGTGGAAGATCGCCCAGATGGAGCCGGCCAGCACGTGGCCAATTCCCAAGCCGATGCTGGCGCCGTTAAAGCCGGTCCAGGCGCCGCCCAGGAGGGCGATCAGCATGAAAATCAGTTCGCCGGCGAACATGTTGCCGAACAACCGCATGCCCAGCGACACGGACTTGGCGGCGTATTCGATCAGGTTCAACAGCAGGTTGAACGGGGCCAGCACAACGGCGCCCAGGCCATGCGCATGGAACGGCGCGGTGAACAGTTCTTTGACGAAGCCGCCCGGGTGCTTGATCTTGATGCCGTAATAGAACATCAGCAGCAGCACGCCCAGCGACATGCCCATCGGCACGTTCAGGTCGGCGGTCGGCAGAATGCGGTGGTAATAGAGGGGATCGCCGTGTTCCGCACCCAGGCCGGTCAGGCGCCAGATGGAAGGCAGCAGGTCAACCGGCAGCAAGTCCAGCGCGTTCATCAGGATGATCCAGAGGAACACGGTGAGCGCCAGCGGGGCGATGAAAAGACGGCTCTTGGCGTTGTGGACGATGCCCTTGGCCTGGTCGTCGACCATGTCGACGATCATTTCCACAAAAGCCTGGAAGCGGGTCGGCACGCCACTGGTGGCGCGGCGAGCAGCGCGCCACAGAAAGAAGATGACGATCAGACCCATCAGGCCGGACCAGAACAACGAGTCGTAATTGATGATGTCGAACTGAGCAATTGCGCTCTGTTTCTCACCGGTATTGTTCAGGTGCACCAGGTGATGCTGAATATACGCGGACTGAGGCGACACGTCGCTGGCAGCAGCCATTTGAATCCTACCCTATTTGCTGTATGCCCGAACCCTTGCGAGCCGGACGATTCCACGATCACGTTTGCCGCTACTTACTACTCGGCGCTAAGACAACTTGCGGAACATCAAGAGCAAGAGATAACCCTTCAATGTGAGTATCAGACCGAGCAACGCGGCAGGCCACACCAGGGTGTCCTGAGCCACACGCGAAAGCATCCACAACAACAATGCCGTTGCGAACAGCTTGATCAACTCACCAGAGAGAAAGGTAAAAGGGTTGGCGCGACCGGCCCGAACGCTGACAACCAGGCGCAATGCAAACAATGCATTGGGTATGAAATACGCTCCCGCCCCCGCCAGCGCCGACCAACCAGCCGCCGCCCCTCCGACAACTCCCGCAATTACTGCCGCTGCGAGCCCCATGGCGCCTTGCGCCGCCAATGCCAACAGGAGCCCGCGGCTAGCTTGAGCATCCAGCGCCGCGCGATCCGCGTCGCTAAGAACCAGAACTTTATCCATCTCGTCCTGGTCCAACAAACCCTGTTGCACATGTTGCATCGAGTTCTGCTGCATCAAACTACCCCGCTGTACTTCTTGCCCCTATCAGAACCGGCGTGCCCGCACTTGAAACCTGATCCTTTGGCCCTACATAGGTCAAAGGCACCGCTTTCAAGTACGCGCTAGTGCCTGGGTTCAGACTGCCTGGGCCCGCTTTTCAGCATTCGCTTAGTTTGCTTTGCAGCATTTGCTTTGCAGCATTTGCTCAGCGTTTGCTTTCGCGTTCTTCCCCGCATTCCGCATCCATTCACTGCTTACCAGCCGCCACGTGTTCTTATCCCGCAAGCGTCAAACCCGCAGAGTATAGCGTGATTCTTTTTGCCCAAGCAAATGAACTTTCGGCCGTTTGTAAGGTGCAAACAACGGCCCTCACGCACTAACGCGAACACCAAAAATAGGGACGCGAACGTGGCGCTCAAGCGCGCTGCGCAAGGCTTGCGCAACGCCCCTGCCCCGCTTCAAACAATGCGGCCCCGGACATCGGGGCCGCATTGTTCCGGCTGGCGGTGCCAACCGCTTGCGAAGACTTAGTCTTCCTTGACCGGCGGCGGCGCCCACAATCCGTCCAGCGCCGTGTCTTGCGGCCAATACAGGCGCAGGCTCAACAAGAACGGACCATCGGCGGCCGGCGTGCTGACCCAGTTCGACCGCTTCTTGTCGCCGGGGTCGCGGCGCTGGATGTAGATGTCCAGCGATCCGTCCGCGTTGTACTTCAGCCCGTCGGTGCTGCGCAGCGCGTAACGGTTGGCCGGGTTGTCGGCGAAGCCGTGCTTGTCGTTATAGACATGCAGCGACCAGAACGCATTGACTGGTGGCAACTGGCCCTTGTCAAAGTGCAGCACGTAGTCCTCGCTTGCGTCCAGCGGGCGGCCCTTCGAGTCGGCCACCGTCACCGGGTACAACACGTCTTCCGGCGTCGGCGCGCCCAGACCCGCATAGGCGATCGCCGCGCGGCGCGCGTAGTCCGTGCCGTACGTGCCGATGCCCGACAGGACCGTGTTCCAGCCGTTGATCGGCGTGCCCAGACGCGATACGCCATCGGCGATGCGTCGGCCCGCCAACGGTTGGGCGTCGGCCAAAGCCTGCTGCACGGCCGGGCTCAAGCGCCCATACGAGAACGGCTGGCGACCGTCCAGGCCAATGCGGCGCATGCGATCCAGGATCGGCGAATCGTTGGCATGCGGCGGATTGTTGCGCAACACATCGAAGAACAGGGTGAAGAACGACGCCGCGTCCATGCTGGCCGCCTGCTCGGCCGGCGTGCCGTCGGGCAGATTCACCGGCGTGGGCATCGGCAAGCCGCTGCCGATCGGGGCCGAACCCACGCCAGTCCCGGTCTGCGGATAGGCGTTACCGCTGTGGCGGCCGCCACGCACCGGCGTGGAGGCCGTCTGCGCGACCAGCGGGGCGGCCGTCATGCCGGCCTGGATCTGATTGACCGCGGCGTAGTCCTGCGGACCGCCGGTCTGCGTCCAGCCGATCAGCCAGCCGGTCGAAGTGGGGCTGCGGATGACGTCGACGCCGGCGGGAACGTTGCCCTGCCAGTTCGGGCCGACGATCGCAAAGGATTGCGGGCCACGGCCATTAGTGCGGGTGCCGCGCGAGGCGAACACGTCGCTCCACATGTCCAGCGCCGACAACACGGAATAGCGTCCGCCGGTGTCGGGCAGGTTCACGATCAGCGGCGCCTGCGACACATCGAACCACAGGCTGGAGTACAGCGCGTCGGCGCTAGGCCACGGCGTATCGGCGGCACGCGGGTCCGGGAAAGCCGTCTTGTGGCCGAACTGGTTCACCGGCGCGCGACCATCCAGCGGGCTTTGCACGGCGGTGGCCTTGCGGCGCGCCAGCTCCATCAGCACCATGGGATACGCATAGACATAGGCGTCGATGGCCGTATCGCGCAGCTCCTGCTCGCTCATTTGCGGCGCGGCGGTCGTGGCGGGATAAGGGGTTTCAGACACCAGGCGCAGCGTGGACTGCGGGGATTGAGCCTGAGTGGCGGTCACGAAGCAGGCGCTGAGCGCGCCCGCGAGAATCGCGGCGGACCACCGGCGATTGGCGATATAAGTACGCATGCAAGGCTCCTTGTTGATTTTGTTTGCAAGCGAGCCGCCGCGCGGGACTTGCCAGGTGGGACAAGCCGCTCTGGCGCGGCACCTCTTGATGACGCTTAACCAGCATAGGGAAGATCCCTGCAACAAGGTGCTGCCCAGACGTTTCAAGGCGCAACGGGGAAACGCGTCCTGGCCGCCCATGAAAAACGCGCCCGGTGCGGGCGCGTCGAAGGATTCGGGCTTGCCCACGCCTGCGGCGCGGACGTAACAACAATTAACGGTGTTTAAAGTCCGGTTTGCGCTTTTCGCTGAAAGCCGCCATGCCTTCCTTCTGGTCCTCGGTGGCGAACAACGAATGGAACACGCGGCGCTCGAACAGCAGCCCTTCGTTCAGCGAGCTTTCGAACGCGCGGTTCACGCATTCCTTGGCCATCATCACGGACGGCAGCGACATGGAGGCGATGACAGTGGCGGCGTCCAGTGCCTCTTCGAGCAGCTTGTCCGCAGCGACCACGCGCGACACCAGCCCGGCGCGCTCCGCTTCTTCCGCGCCCATCATGCGCGCGGTCAACGCCAGGTCCATCGCCTTGGCCTTGCCCACGGCGCGCGGCAGACGCTGCGTGCCGCCGGCCCCGGGGATCACGCCCAGCTTGATTTCCGGTTGGCCGAACTTGGCGGTGTCGGCGGCAATGATGATGTCGCACATCATGGCCAGCTCGCAGCCGCCGCCCAGGGCGTAGCCGGCGACTGCGGCGATCACGGGCTTGCGGATGCGTTTCAGGGTTTCCCAGTTGCGGGTAATGTATTCGCTGCCATACACGTCCATGTACGACCAGTCTTTCATCGCGCCGATGTCGGCGCCCGCGGCAAAGGCCTTCTCGCTGCCGGTGATGACCACGCAGCCGATGTCGGCGTTCGCCTCGAACGCCAGCAGCGCCGCGCCGAGCTCGTCCATCAGTTGATCGTTCAGCGCATTCAGCGCCTTGGGGCGGTTCAGCGTCAGCAGGCCGACGCGGCCCCGGGTTTCGACCAGTACAAACGACTCGCTCATTGAATGTCTCCAGTAATAAGATAGAAGCATGAAAAAACCAGATGCCGCTTTTCCGATACTTTACCGCCTTGCGCCGTTCGATCCGGCAGGACACCGCTACCGGATAACCCTAACCATCGACACGCCCTCTCCGGAAGGCCAGCGCCTGTCGCTGCCGGCGTGGATTCCCGGCAGCTATCTCATCCGCGATTTCTCGCGCCAGATCGAATCCCTGTCGGCGCATGCCGGCACGCGGCGCGTGAATGTCGACAAAATCGACAACCACACGTGGCAGGCCGCACCGTGCGACGGCCCGCTGCGCGTCGAATACGAGGTCTACGCCTGGGACCTGTCGGTGCGCGGGGCGCATCTGGATGACAGCCACGGCTTCTTCAATGGCACCAGCGTGTTCCTGCGCGTGCACGGCCAGGATCACCTGCCCTGCCTGTTGGATCTTGCGCCGCCGCGCGGGCTGGACGGTTGGAAGGTCTACACCAGCCTGCCGGAAGCCCGCGGCCATCGGGGCGCCGCCCGCCGCCACGGCTTCGGCCTGTACCTGGCGCCTGACTACGATGCGCTGATCGATCACCCCGTGGAAATGGGCACGCCGCACGTGGCGACCTTCACCGCCCACGGCGCGGAACATGAACTCGTATTCACCGGCGTGACGCCGAACCTGGACCTGGCCCGCATCACGGGCGACGTGAAGAAGATCTGCGAAACGCAGATCGAATTCTTCGAACCGCGCACGAAGCGCGCGCCTTTCCTGGACAGCACCGACCGCTACGTCTTCATGACCATGGTGACGGGCGACGGGTACGGCGGTCTGGAGCATCGCGCCAGCACCGCGCTGATGACGTCGCGCAAGGACCTGCCGGTGGTGGGCCAGCAAGGCCAGGGCGAAGGCTACCGCGGCTTTCTGGGCCTGGTCAGCCACGAGTACTTCCATACCTGGAACGTCAAGCGCATCAAGCCGCAGGCCTTTGCGCCCTATCACCTGGACCAGCCCGACCTGACGCGCCTGCTGTGGGTGTTCGAAGGCTTCACGTCCTATTACGACGACCTGCTGCTGTTGCGTTCCGGCGCGATCACGCAGTCCGACTATCTGCGCCTGCTTGCCAAGACCATCACCAGCGTGGCCCGCACGCCGGGCCGCGCCAAGCAGTCGGTGGCGGAAAGTTCGTTTGACGCCTGGACCCGCTATTACAAGCAGGACGAGAACTCGCCCAACGCGCTGGTCAGCTACTACACCAAGGGCGCGCTGGTGGCGCTGGGCCTGGACTTGCTGATCCGACGCGACAGCGCGGGCCGACATTCGCTGGACGATGTGATGCGCCTGCTGTGGGACCGCTATGGACGCGACTTCTATCAAGGCCATCCGCAGGGCCTGCCCGAAGACGGCTTGCCCGCGCTGATCCAGGAGGCCACCGGGGTGGATGCCCGCCGCTTCATCGCGCGCCACGCCTACGGCACGGCCGATGTGCCGCTGGCCGAACTGCTGGCCGCCGAAGGCATCACGCTGCAATGGAAGACAACCGCCAACATCCCGTCGCTGGACGTGCGCACCCGCAAACAGGGTGACTCCCTGCTGCTGGCCACCGTGCTGGAAGGCGGCGCGGGCCATCAGGCCGGCCTGTCGGCAGGCGATGTGCTGGTGGCGGTGGATGGGTTGCGGGTGGATGCGCCCGCCGGCCTGGACCTGCTGCTGGCGCAATACCGCCCGGGCGACCGCGTGACGGTGCATGTGTTCCGCCGCGACGAGCTACGTGCGTTCCGCGCGAAGCTGCGCGCCCCCGAAGCGCTGGACTGCGTGTTGACGGTGTAGCGCGGCGCGACGGAGTCTTGCAACAGGGACCCGCCGGTCCCTGCTTAATTCAGCTTGGCCCCCGAGACTTCCACCGCTTTTTTCCACGTCTCCAGTTCGCGGTCGATATGGCTGGCGAATTCGGCCGGCGTCGAACCCACCGTTTCGTAGCCGTAGCCCGCCAGTTGTTGCTTTAACGCCGGTAGCGCCACGGCCTCGGCAATGCCGCGGCTTAACGCGTTGACGACGTCGGGCGGCGTGCCCGCCGGCGCCAGCACGCCGTACCAGCCGTTCACCACGAAGCCCGGCACGCTTTCCGCCACCGTCGGCACGTCGGGCAACAAGGGCGAGCGGCGTTCGCCCGTCACGGCGATCGCCTTCAGTTTGCCCGCCTGCACCTGCGGCAACGACGTGGAGATGCTGTCGAACATCAGCGACACCTCGCCGCCCAGCAAGGCGACGACCGCCGGCCCACTGCCTTTGTACGGCACATGCATCATGTCCACGCCCGTCTGGCTCTTGAACATCTCGGCGGCCAGATGGCTGGTATTGCCGTTGCCCGCCGACGCGAAACTGAGTTTGCCGGGGTGGCCCTTGCCATAAGCGATCAGTTCCGGAATGGTATTGGCCGGCGTGGACAAGGGCGCGGCGACCAGCATGGGCAACGTCGCCACCAGCGAGACCGGCGCGAAGTCGCGGCGGGTGTCGTAAGGCAAGGACGGGTACAGGCTGGGATTGATGGCATGCGCGGCCAGCACCATCAGCAATGTGTAGCCGTCGGGTTTGGCGCGCGCCAGTTGCGCGGATGCGATGGCGCCGCCCGCGCCCGGCTTGTATTCCAGCACCACTGGCTGGCCCCACTTCTTCTGCAGTTCCGCGCCCAGCGGACGGGCCAGCATATCGGCGCTGCCGCCCGGCGGATACGGGATCAGCAGGGTGACCGGTTTGTCGGGATACACGGGCGCGGCCTGCGCGGGGCCCAGGGACAGGGCGCCGAGCGACACGGCGATCAGAAGGGAACGGATCATCAGGGATCTCCTTGGCCCGCAAGCGGGCGCAAACCGTCAGGCGTAGCGCGGTGCGCCCGCCAGGTCCAACACGATGACGCGCGGCGTTTGCGGGAAGTTCAGCGGCGCATCGGTCACGGAGCGCAGGAAGGCCGCGCTGATGCCCGCTTTCATGGCGTAGACATTCAAGCCCCCGGGCGTCACATCGATCACCGCCAGGTCGGTATAGATGCGCGTCACCACGCCCTTGCCCGTCAGCGGATAAGTGCATTGCCGAAGCACCTTTGGCGTGCCGTCACGGCCGCGGTGTTCCATCGTGACCAGCACCTGCTTGGCGCCCACTGCCAGGTCCATCGCACCGCCCACGGCGGGAATGGCGTCGGCCGCATCGGTCTTCCAGTTGGCCAGGTCGCCGGATGCAGATACCTGGAAGGCGCCGAGCACGGCGTAGTCCAGATGGCCGCCGCGCATCATCGCGAACGACACGGTGTGCTCGGTGATGGACGCGCCGTCCAACAGCGTGATCGGCTGGCGGCTGGCGTTGATCAGGTCGGGGTCCACGTTGTCGCCGCTGGCGGCGGGACCCATGCCCAGGATGCCGTTTTCGCTGTGCAGCAGGATGTCCTTGTCGGTGGGCAGGTAGTCGCCCACCAGCGTCGGCATGCCGATGCCCAGGTTGACGATGGAGCCGTCGGGGATGTCGCTGGCCAGCAACTGCGCGATCTGCTGGCGGGTCAAGCCGATAGTGTCTTGCATGTCAGGCCTCCACCCGCACCACGGATTTCACGAAGATGCCCTGCGTCATGACCTGTTCGGGCACGAACGAACCCAACGGCACGACCTCGTCGACCTGCGCGATGGCGTGGGCCGCGGCCATGCACATCACGGGGTTGAAGTTGCGCGCCGCGTGGCGGTACATCAGGTTGCCCCAGCGGTCGCCAAGGTGCGCGCGGATCAGCGCATAGTCGCCGCGCAGCGGGTGTTCCAGCACATAGCCCACGCCGTCGATCACCTCCTGGCGCCGGCCGGCGGCCAGTTCCGTGCCGTAGCCGGTGGGCGTGTAGAACGGCCCCAGCCCGGCGCCGGCCGCACGCAAGCGCTCGGCCAACGTGCCCTGCGGCACGCATTCGAGTTCCACCTCGCCGGCACGGAACGCACGCGCGAACGCGTCGGAATTCGGCGGGCGAGGATGCGAGCAGATGATCTTGCGGACTTGCTTGCGGATCAGCAGCGCGGCAATGCCCCGCTCGAACGTGCCCGCATTGTTGGAGATGATGGTCAGATCGCGGCGTCCCGATTCCGCCAGGCATTGCAGCAGTTCGTAGGGCACGCCTGCTTCGCCAAAACCGCCCACCAGCACGGAGGCGCCGTCGGGAATAACCGCCACGGCCTCTGCCATGGATGCTTGAATCTTGTCGATCACTTATTGCTCCTGCGCCAGTCCGGCCGTATCCACGATCTGTTTCCAGCGGGCGCGCTCCTGGTCGATGAACGCACTGAACTCGGCCGGCGTATTGCCGCCCGCCTGCCCGCCCATGGCCTTGAAGCGGTCGCTGATTTCGGGGCTGCGCACCACGTCGCGCGTCGCCGCGTAGAGCTTGTCGACGACGGCCTGGGGCGTGCCGGCCGGGGCGACCAGGCCGAACCATGCCGTCACCACCATGTCCTTCACGCCCGCCTCGGCCATGGTCGGTACGTCGGGCAATTCGGCCAGGCGGCGGTCGCTGGTGACGGCCAGCGCGCGCAGCTTGCCGGACTGGATGAAGGGCATCGAGCTGGGCAGGTTGTCGATCATGAAGGTGAACTGCTGGCCCAATAGCGCGGCAACCGCAGGGCCCGCGCCCTTGTAGGGCACGTGCGTGCCGGGAATGCCGGCGCGCTGCTTGAAGAGTTCGGCCGACAGGTGCGGCGACTGTCCCGCGCCGGAGCTGCCGAACGACACCTTGGCCGGGTCCTTCCTGGCCAAGGCCAGCAGGTCGGCAACCGAGCGTGCTGGCGAGGCTTCATTCACCACCAGCACGTTGGGCACTGATATCACCAACGTCACGGGCGCGAAATCGGCGGGTTTGTAGGGCAGCGTCTTGTACAGGGCGTAGTTGATCGCGTTGGGGCCGATGTTGCCCATCAGCAAGGTGTAGCCGTCGGGTTTGGCGCGCGCCATCGTCTGTGCGCCGATGATGCCAGCGGCGCCCGCGCGGTTCTCCACGATGACCTGCTGCCCCAGCTTGACGCCCAGCTTGTCGGCGATCAGCCGCGCAGCGATGTCGGTGGTGCCGCCGGGCGCGGCCGGGATGATGAGGGTGATCGGCCGTTCAGGCCAGGCGGCATGGGCCTGGCCTGCCACGACGAATGCCATCGCGCCGGCAGCCAGCCAGCGATGCACGTGCAACATGCTTGTCTCCCGACGTGATCATTGATTGATCAACTTGTGGAGACAGAGTGTGTGCGCGACGCGGGCAAATGCCTATTCTGCAATCTGGAGGGCGGCCTTCGCCTGAGGTGAACGCAGGCCTTGGGCTTGCGGCTTTGCCGCGGCCTCTTCCTGCAGCGCGTGCCACAAGCGGTTGGCCACGGGCCCCTGCGGGCGGTCGCTGCGCCGGGCGGCGGCCAGTTCCTCGACGCTGCCCGGCAGATGGCGGCTGGCGATCGACACCAGCCTGCCGTCGCGCAATTCGTCTTCGATCAGGAACCGCGGCAGATGGCCCCACCCCATGCCTTGCAGGATGACGTCCTTTTTCATGAGCTGGTCCGGCACCGTGCATTGCGGTGCGCCATCCACCATGAAGTAATCACGCGGCGGGGTATGGCGAGCGGTGTCGCGCATCACGCATTGCGTGGCCTCGCGCAATTGCCGCAAGCTGACGGCACGGCCTCGTGCAGCGGGAAAAAACCCGGGCGCGGCCACCGGAATGAACGGCACCTTGGCCAGGTCCAGCCATTCGATGCGCGGCTCTTGCTTGTCGACGCGGTGCAGGATCAGATCCGCGTCGCCATCCAGCAGGCGCTCCGCCGGGCCGCCGACGGCTTCGAAGTGCAGGTGCAGGCGCGTGCCGGGGCACTGCGCGGAAAAGCGGTTCAGCACCGCCAGCATCCACGGCCGCGGGCACAGGTCGCCGATCACCACGTGCAGATCGCTTTCTTCGCCCATCGCCAACTGCGCGGCATGCGTGCGCAGGCCTTCCAGTTCGCGCAGCAGGCCTTGGGCACGGCGATGAAAGGACTGCCCCGCCGGCGTCAGCCGCACGCGATAGCCGCTGCGGTCCAGCAAGGCCAGATCCAGCTGGCGTTCAAGCTTGGCCACGGCCGCGAACACGGCGGGATGCGAACGATGCAGCGCCTGGGCGGCGGCCTGGAAGCCGCCCGCCCGCGCCACGGCGTCGAAGCACTGCAGATCGTGCAAGGTGAAGTCGCTGATGAGGGCCTCCAGTGTCTTTTTTTCTGACAAGGATCGTCCAGACTTTGTAATTTCTTATCGAACGGCACGCAACTACGATTTGCCTCATTCTTTCCCTGACAAGGCAGATACCGCATGCAAGACCTCTCGTTTTTCACCACCGGCGACGGTGTCCGCATCGCCTACCGCCTTGATGGCGCCGCCGGCTTGCCCGTGCTGGTCCTGTCCAATTCCATCGGCACCACGTTGCACATGTGGGACGGCCAGATTCCCGCCCTTTCCCAACATTTCCGCGTGCTGCGCTACGACACGCGCGGCCACGGCGCATCGGGCGTGCCGGCCGGCGCCTATTCGATGGATCGGCTGGGCCATGACGTCGTCGAATTGCTGGACGGCCTGGCCATCCCGCGCGCGCATTTCCTGGGGTTGTCGCTAGGCGGCTTTATCGGGCAATGGCTGGGCGTGCACGCGCCGGAACGCATCGGCCGGCTGGTCCTGGCCAACACGTCGGCCTACCTGGGGCCCGCGCCGCAATGGGACGAACGCATCGCCGCCACGCTGCGGGCGGCCGACATGACCGATACCGCCGAGATGTTCCTGGGCAATTGGTTTCCCGCCCGCATGCTGCAAGCCGGCGGCCCGGTCATCGACGCGTTCCGCGCCATGCTGATGGCCACTGACAAGCACGGTTTGGCGGGTGCGTTCGCGGCGGTGCGCGACGCGGACTTGCGCCGCACCATCGCGCTGATCACGGCGCCGACCCTGGTCATCTCGGGCCGCGATGACACCGTGACGGCCGCCAGCCATGGCGCGGCCATCGCGGCCACGGTGCCCGGCGCCCGGTTGCTGGAGCTGCCAGCGGTGCACCTGTCGAACATCGAATTGCCTGCGCAATTCGTGGACGCGGTGCTGGGGTTCCTGCTGGCGCGCTAGTGGCGGGGCGCGCCGGGGTGGCTTATTCCCCTGCCCGCTCCCAGCGCCGCTGGATGGCCTTGGCCGCCACGACCCCGTCGGCCATCGACGTGACGACGCAGGGGTGCATGCGGTGGGCCACTTCGCCCACGGCGTAGATGTCGGGCACGCTGGTTTCGGCGGTGGCGACATCCGTGCGGATGTAGCCACGATCGTCGCGGGCCAATCGCAGGCCGTCGGCAAAGGCGGCTTGCGGCTCCCAGCCGTAAAAGACCAGGATCAGGTCGTAGGGCTGGCCGTCCACGCTGCGCCGGACGGGATCTACCTGGTAGGGGCCGATGCGCACGCCTTCGCGGCCGGCGCGCGTCACCCACTGCTGCTGGGCGCGAACGCTGCGGGCATACAGATGCACGGCGCGGGCGCCACGATTACGCACATAGACGTAGTTTTCTAACGCGTTGTCGCCCCCGCCCAGCACCGCGACCGACAGGCCGGAGTAGTCCTGCGCGACGATGGGGGACCCCGGGCCGATCAGCACGCCGGGCCACGTCGCTCCCGGCGGGTGGTCCGGCAAGCCCTTGGCGCGCACGCCGGAGGCGATCACCAGCGTGCGTCCGCGCACCTGGGTCTGGCTGCCGTCCAGGCCGGTCAAGGTAGCCTGGATGCCGCCCTTGCAGGGCAAGACGCCAGTCACGCGGGTTTCCAGGCGCAGCGGCACGCCGGCCGCGCGCACGCTGGTGTCGATGTTGGCCGCCACCTGCTGGCCGGTCACCCCGGGCAGCACGGCGATCCAATCGTCGGCGAACGGGTTGTCATTGGCCAGACCGCCCAGGCGGGGGCCGGCTTCGACCAATAGCGGGGACAGACCCAGCCTGGCCAGCCACAGGGAGCAGGAAGCGCCGGCCGGGCCGCCGCCTACAATGACCGCATCGTGCATCTGTTGCATTTCACCCCTTATTGACTGCGCCGGCGTCGTGAAGACGCCCGGACATGGCCGAATTGTAGCCAGCGCGCCGCCCCCGGCCTGCTGTCGCCTTACAATCCCGCCTGTCCCACCCAGGTTTCCATCATGCCCACACGCCGCATCATCCTTTCCGGGCTTGCGCTCGACGCCCGCATCGGCATCCTTGAACACGAGCGACGCGCCACCCAGCCCTTGCACGTCGACGCCGAGTTCGACGTGGACATCCAGCGCTCGGTCGACGACCACGATATCCACAGCGTGCTGGATTACCGCCGGCTGCGCGAAGCCATCGTCGAGGAATGCACGCAGGCGCATGTGAACCTGATCGAAACCCTGTCCGAACAAGTCGCCGCGCGCCTGCTGGCCGACTTCCAGGAAATCCGCTCGCTGCGCCTGCGCATCAGCAAGCCCATGGCCTTCTCCGACTGTGCGGCGGTGGGCGTGGAAATCCAGATTACCCGTTGACCATGAACGATATCGCTCCCCCCGGCATCCGCTTCCGTACCGAAGCCGACGAAAACGCAGCCCCCACGCCGCGCGCAAAAGATGCGCTTGCTGCGGAGAAGGCCCGCTACGAAGGCAACAAGCTGACCAAGCGCCTGGCCCGCGAGACGACGCGCGCGCTGTCCGACTACAACATGATCGGCGAAGGTGACCGCGTCATGGTCTGCCTGTCGGGTGGCAAGGATTCCTATGCGATGCTGGACATCCTGCTTCAGCTGCAAAAGCGCGCGCCGTTCAAGTTCGAGCTGATCGCGGTCAACCTGGACCAGAAGCAACCGGATTTCCCCGACCACATCCTGCCCCAGTACCTGAAGGAACTGGGCGTGCCCTTCCATATCGAAACGCAAGACACGTATTCCATCGTGACGCGCGTGCTGGAAGAGGGCAAGACGATGTGCTCGCTCTGTTCGCGCCTGCGCCGCGGCATCCTGTACCGCGTCGCGTCCGAACTGGGCGCCACGAAGATTGCGCTGGGCCACCACCGCGATGACATCCTGGCCACCTTCTTCCTGAACCTGTTCTACGGCGGCAAGGCCAAGGGCATGCCGCCCAAGCTGGTGTCCGACGACGGCCGCCACACGGTGATCCGCCCGCTGGCCTATGTGGCCGAAACGGACCTGATCGCCTACGCCGAACTCAAGCAATTCCCCATCATCCCGTGCAATCTCTGCGGTTCCCAGGAAAACCTGAAGCGCAAGGAAGTGGGCCGGATGATCAAGGATTGGGACAAGCAGCATCCTGGCCGCTCGTGGAACGTGTTCAACGCGCTGTCGCGCGTGGTGCCGTCGCACCTGATGGACCGCGACCTGTTCGACTTCGTGGGCCTGAAGCCCACGGGCGTGCCGGACGCCAATGGCGACACGGCGTTTGACGCGGTGGATCCCGACGAAGACGGCGACGAGGCGTGTGGCGACACGCCGAATGCGCTGGAACCGGGCGCGATCATCGAAAAGAAGGTGACGTTCACGCGCAGCTGATGTAACCCGTTGCGCGCAAAAAAATGGCCGCGTCATTGCGGCCATTTTTTCGCGTGCGACGCATGCCTACGCGTTCAGCACGCGGATCGGTTTGCCCGCCTGGAACGCCTTCACGGCTTCCAGCGCGTTTTGGTAGAACGCCTCGAAGTTCTCGCGGCTGACATAGCCCAGATGCGGGGTCAGGATCACGTTATCGAGATCGCGGACGGTGTCGGTGGGCGATAGCGGCTCTTCCGCGTATACGTCCAGGCCCGCGCCCGCGATACGGAACTTCACCAGCGCGTCCATCAGCGCTTCCTGATCCACCAGGCCGGCGCGCGACGTGTTCACCAGATAGGCGGTGGGTTTCATCGCGGCCAATGCGGCGGCGTCGACCACATGGCGGCTGCGGTCCGACAGGATCAGGTGCAGGCTGACGACGTCCGACGTTGCGAAGAGTTCGTGCTTGTCCACCCGCTTGACGCCAGCAGCCTCGGCGCGCTCGTCCGTCAGGTTGGGGCTCCAGGCCACCACGTCCATGCCGAACGCCTGGCCCACCTTGGCCACGGCAGCGCCCAGCTTGCCCAGGCCCAGCACGCCCAGCCGTTTGCCGGCCAGAGGCTCGGGCATGGCGGTTTGCCACATGCCGCGGCGCATGGCCGCGTCTTCGGCGGGCAGGTGCTTGAACAGGCCCAGGATGTGCGCCCAGGCCAGTTCGGCCGTGGCGGTGCTGGCGTCCGCGCTGCCGGGCGCGCCGCACACGACGATGCCCTGCGCGGTGCAGGCCGGCATGTCGATCGCGTTGTTGCGCATGCCCGTCGTGACCAGCAGGCGCAGCTTGGGCAATGCGCGGATGCGCTCGGCGGGGAACGGCGTGCGCTCACGCATGGCCACGATCACGTCGAAGGGCTCAAGCGTGGGCTCGACCTGTTCGTCAGGGATGAAGTTGTTGAAGATCTGCACCTCGGCGCCGCCGCCCAAAGAGGTCCAATCCGCATAGCGCCGGGCTACGTCGTGGTAATCGTCGAGAATTGCGATTTTCAAGTGGGGTCTCCGGGTGGCGTGGCGCTAGCCGCGCCAGCCTACCCGGCCGGCGCGCGGCGCCGGTCAGTTCAAACGGGCATTGAGTTGGTCAAGCGGGATCGCCCCGCTGACGCGCGAACCGTCGGCGAAGAACAGCGTCGGCGTGCCGCGCACCATCAGCTTGTGGCCCAGGGCCAGCAGCTTGTCTTCCGGCACGTCGCAACGGGCGGTCGCGGGCTTCTTGCCGCGCACCATCCAGTCGTCCCATGCACGGCCCTTGTCAGCCGCGCACCAGACGTCACGCACCTTGTCCTTGGAATCAGGCGACAGGATCGGGTACATGAAGGTGTAGACGGTGACGTTGTCCAGGTCTTCCATCGTCTTGCGCAACTGCTTGCAATAGCCGCAATTGGGATCTTCGAAGATCGCGACCTTGCGCGAGCCGTCGCCCTTGACCTGCTTGATGGCCAGGTCCAGCGGCAACTGGTCGAACGAGACGGCGCTGAGCTTTTCTTGCGATTCGCGGGTAACGTCGCGGCGCGTCATGGCGTCGATCAACGGCCCTTCCATGACCCAGGTGACCTTTTCGTCCGTGTAGATCAGGTCCATGCCCAACTGCACTTCAAACAGGCCATAGGGCGTGCGGCGCACGGCCGTCACATCCATGCCGGTGAACCGCTGCTGGAAACGTTCCTTGACGGCATCCGCAACGGGATCGACCTGCGTGGTCGAAACGCTTTTTTCGTCCTTGCCAGGCTGACCGACGGACTGCGTGGACACGGACTTGTCGCCCTTGGCGGGCGCCTGCGCCAGCGCCGTGGCGGACAACCCCAGGCCACCGGCCAGGAAACAAGCCGCCAGCGTGGCGGAGATGCGGAAGTTCATCAGTACTCCTGTACTTATCGTGTTCTTTGGACGCAAGCGTAACGCATCCCGGCAGTGCCGGCGGGGACGGGTCCGAACGCCGCGCGAATGCCTGTCAGACTGCCGCCCCGGGCCAAGGTTCAACGGCCCGCCGCGGCAGGGCTCAATTGGCCGATGCGCCGGCGATCAGGCGGCGCTTTACCAACGGCGCCTTTTCGACCCAATGCATGCCGGCGTTGCGCAGCCACACCAGCGGCGTGGCGCGGGACGCGAACAGCTTGTGCAGTCCGTCGGTGGCCAGGCGCATCGCCAGCACCGGTTCGGCGCGCGCGCGCTGGTAGCGGTGCAGCACGCGCAGGTCGCCCGCCGTTCGGTAGGACTCGCGATCGGCCACCGTGCGGGCCAGCGCTTCCACGTCGCCCAGGCCCAGGTTCAGGCCCTGCCCCGCCAGCGGGTGCAGGCGGTGCGCGGCATCACCAGCCAGCGCGATGCCGGGCGCCACCATCTGCGCGCGCTCCAGCGTCAACGGGAAACCGTGCAGCTTGCTGCGCACCTTCAGCCGGCCCAGGCGCCCCTCGGAGGCCTCGGCCAACAGGCTTTCCAGCCTGGCGGCCTGCGCGTCGGCCGGCAATGCCAGCAAGGCCTGCGCCGGTTCGGTGCGCATGGACCACACCATGGAAACTTGCGGGCCGTCGGCGGTATCGGGCAGCGGCAGCAGCGCCAACACGCCGTCGTCGCGGAACCACTGGATCGCCGTGCCCTGATGGGCGCGTTCGGCGTCCAGATGCACGACCAGCCCCGTGTCGTCATAGGACACGGCATCGTGCTTCATGCCCGCGGCCGTGCGCAGCGGCGAGGCCGCCCCGTCGGCGCCCACGAACAGCTCAGCCCGGATGCGCGTGCCGCTTTCGGTATCGACCGCGCCATCCTGGTAGCCCGTGCAGCGGTCTTCCAGCCAGGGGATGCCGAACATGCGCACGGCCTGGACCAGCACGCGTTCGATCTCGCCGGATTCGACGATCCAGGCCAGTTGCGGCAGTGCCGCCTGCCAGGCGTTCAGGTTGACCTGCCCGTCCGCATCGCCATGGATCTCCATGGCTTCGACCGGCATCAGCCGGGACGCGGGCATGGCGTCCCATACGCCCAGCTCGGCCAGAAAGCGCTGGCTGGCGGGCGAAATGGCATAGACGCGCGGGTGATAGCGGTTGGGATCGGCGGCCGGTACTGCGGTGCGCGGCGCCAGGACGGCGACGCGCTGGCCGCGGCGGGCCAACGCCAACGCCGTGGACAAGCCCACGATGCCGGCCCCGCAAACGACGATTTGATGGGTCATCTTGCCGAAGGCTCCCCTGCTTGCTTGGGCCACAGCACCCACATCTGGCCCCGTTGCTTCATGCGACCCGCCTGCTGGCCGGCTTCTTCGCCGTAACCCCAGTAGAAGTCGGCGCGCGCCGCGCCGCGGATGGCCGTGCCCGTGTCCTGGGCGAACACCAGCCGCTGCAACGGGCGGTCGGAGGCCGGGAACGTGGTGGCCAGATATACCGGCGTGCCCAGCGGCACGAAGGTGGCGTCGACCGCCACCGAACGCTTGGGCGCCAGCGGGATCGCGTAGGCGCCCTTCGGGCCCTGTTCGGGGTCGATGACCGGCTCTTCGCGGAAGAAGACGACCGCCGGGTTGGCGTTCAGCATTTCCTGCACGCGCTTGGGGTTGCGCTGGGCCCAGGCGCGAATGTTCTGCATGGACGCCTGGTCGGCGGTCAGTTCGCCGCGGTCGATCAGCCAGCGGCCGATGGACACGTAAGGCTGCCCGTTGTGGTCGGCGTAGGCCACGCGGATGGTCTTGCCGGTATCTGGGCCGTCGGTCAGTTGCACGCGGCCCGAGCCCTGCACCTGCAGGAAGAAATTGTCGACGGGATCATCCACCCACACGACCACGGGCGGCCGGCGGCCGGACGACTCGATCGCGGCGCGGGTGTCATAGGGCACCACGCGCTTGCCTTCGAGCTTGCCGCGCACGCGCTTGCCGGCCAGATCCGGATAGATCGAGCCAAGGTCGATCGTCAGCAGATCGGCGGGCACGGCGTAGAGGGGCCACTGGTAATTGCCGCCCTGGCGACGCGAGCCGCGCACCAGGGGTTCGTAGTAGCCGGTGACGGTATTGGTGGCCGGCTTGCCGTCGGCCGCGTTCAGGCGCCACGGCTGCAGATAGGTCTGCAGGAAGCGGCGCACGCCTTCGCCGTCGCCTGCGGCTGGCGCCCGGGCGGGGTCGACGGCCGCGGCGCACACCGGCTGCCAGGCGCGCGGCGTGGCGCGCGCGGGCGCGGCCAGGTTGCCGCTGGTGGGCCGCATCAAGCCGCGGCAGTTGCGCAGGAACAGCGGCCAGAATTGTGTCAGGTCATCGTTGGACCAGCCCGGCATCTCGGACCAGCTTGCCGGTTTGAACTTGCCCGCAAGCGCCCGCGGCGCGGTATCCGGCAGGGCCGACAGCGACGGCACCACCAGGGGGCCCTCGGCCGTGGGAGGGCGGGTGCCGGGCAGGCCGGTGTCGCCGGAGTCGGGCGGAACGTCGGAGGGCGTGGAACATGCCGCCAGCAGGACCGACAGCACGGACAGGCTAAGAATGCGCTTCATGAGCAGAGGAGAAAACGGGGCAACGGGCCGGGCCATTCAGTGCAGGGTGCGCGGCATGGCCAGGACGAATTCGGAGATCGGCACTTCAAACGGAATCCCGTTCTCGCCGACGCAGTGGTACGTGCCGCGCATCGTGCCCACCGGGGTGGGCAGCGGACAGCCGCTGGTGTATTCGAAGGTCTCGCCGGGCGCCAACAGGGGCTGCTGCCCCACGATGCCCAGCCCGCGCACTTCCTGCACGCGCTGGTTGCCATCGGTGATGACCCAGTGGCGACTGATCACCTGGGCGGGATGTTCGCCGGTATTGGTGATGCGGACGGTATAGGCAAACACGAACTGCTGTTCGCCGGGATCGGACTGTTCAGGCACGAAGCGCGGAGAGACAGAGACGCTAAGGTCGTAAGGTTTCACAGTCCTTCCCTGTGTGGCTGGGCGCGGTGGCCGGATGACGGCGCCGGACGCTTGCATGACGCAGTTTTCGGACCCGCGGGACCGGGCGGTTCCCGATATCGCGCCTCAAACTGCAATAATGGCACATTATGCCCTTCCCGACCCCGAACATCATGTCATCCTCCACGGCCTCCACCCGCATCACCCCCAGCATCCTGTCGGCTGACTTCGCCCGCCTGGGCGAGGAAGTCCGCAACGTTGTCGCCGCCGGCGCCGATTGGATCCATGTGGACGTGATGGACAACCACTATGTCCCCAACCTGACCATCGGCCCGATGGTGTGCGCGGCGATCCGCCCCCACGTCCAGGTGCCGATCGACGTGCACCTGATGGTTGAACCGGTGGACGACCTGGTGCCGATGTTCGCCAAGGCCGGCGCCGACTACATCAGCTTCCACCCGGACGCCAGCCGCCACGTGGACCGCACGCTGTCCCTGATCCGCGAAAACGGCTGTAAAGCCGGGCTGGTGTTCAACCCCGCCACGCCGCTGACCTACCTGGACTACGTCATGGACAAGATCGACCTGGTCCTGATCATGTCGGTGAACCCGGGCTTTGGCGGCCAGAGCTTCATCCCCGGCGCGCTGACCAAGCTGCGCGAAGCGCGCGCGAAAATCGACGCCTGGATGCAGGCCGGCGGCCAGGAAATCGTGCTGCAAGTGGACGGCGGCGTCAAAATCGACAATATCGCCGAGATTCGCCGCGCGGGCGCGGACACCTTCGTGGCCGGTTCGGCCATTTTCGGCAAGCCGGACTACGCCGGCATCATCACGTCCATGCGCGAACAGATCGCCATCGGCGAAACCACCGCCATCTAAGGACCAGGACCCGACATGACCGCTTTTCGCGCTGCGCTGCTGGACCTTGACGGCACCTTGCTGGATTCCATCCCCGACCTGGCCTTCGCGGCCAATGCCATGCGCGTGGAGCTCGGCATGACCGCGCTGCGCGAAGACGTGGTGGCCACCTTCGTCGGCAAGGGCGTGGACAACCTGGTCCGCCGCAGCCTGGCGGGCAGCCTGGATGCCGCCGACCCGTCGGCCGAGGACTTCGCCCGCGCCCGCGAGGCCTTCTACCGCCACTACCACCTGGTCAACGGCGAACGCGCCCAGGTCTACCCGGGCGTCATCGACGGGCTGAAACACATGCGCGACCAGGGCCTGAAGCTGGCCGTCGTCACCAACAAGCCCACTGAGTTCACGCTGCCGCTTTTGCAGCGCACCGGCCTGGCGGGCTTTTTCGACGCGGTCGTCTGCGGCGACACCTGCGCGCGCCGCAAGCCCGACCCCGACCAGGTGCTGCACGCCTGCGAACTGCTGGGCGTGGCGGTGACCGAAGCCGTGACCATCGGCGACTCGATCAATGACGCGCAAGCCGGCCGCACGGCGGGCACGCAGGTGCTGGTGGTGCCTTACGGCTACAACGAAGGCCGTGACGTGCGCGAGCTGGATGTCGATGGTATAGTGGACACGCTAGTCAACGCCGCGCAGTGGGTGGCTCTCTGGAACCAAAACCAGAACGCCGCCACGGCAGCCTCCTGAAAAGGGCGCTTCGCTAAAACATACGCGGCCTGGCAACACCTGAATTATCAAAGACTTATTTCGGATCAATGAACGCTTATCCCCAGAACCAAATGCTCGGCGCCTCGTGGCGCTGGTGGCGTTTGTCTTCCGGGTGGCGATGATCCCTCCCGGCCCTGGACGCGTATGCCGCCTAGTGCCGTAGCTGTGTAAACCACAGAGCCAAGCCCGGAACCAGTAACCTGGACCGGGCTTTTTTGTTGTGCGCCCGGTCTGAAAGCAAACACCCCATCGCTTACGAGACCCCGACATGACCGAAATCGAATTCAAGGCCCTCGCCGCGCAAGGCTACAACCGCATTCCGCTGGTCGCCGAAACCTACGCCGACCTGGACACGCCGCTGGGCATCTACCTGAAGCTGGCGCATGCGGGCCCCCTGGCCGGCCGCATGACGTGCCTGATGGAATCGGTGGTGGGCGGCGAGCGCTTCGGGCGCTATTCCTTCATCGGCCTGCCGGCCCGCACGGTGATCCGCGCCAGCGGCACCCTGACGGAAGTGCTGCACGACGGTCAGGTCGTGGAAACGCATGAGGGCGATCCGCTGGCCTTCATCGAGCAGTACCAGGGCCGTTTCAAGGTCGCCCTGCGCCCGGGCATGCCGCGCTTCTGCGGCGGCCTGGCTGGCTACTTCGGCTATGACACCGTGCGCCACATCGAGCCGTGCCTGGGGCCCGCCGTCAAGCCGTTCCCGGCGGGCATGGAAGGCGGCACCCCCGACCTGATGCTGATGCACGTGGACGAACTGGTCATCGTGGACAACCTGGCCGGCCGCATCTACCTGATGGTCTACGCCGACCCCAGCCAGCCCGAATCCTATAGCCGCGCCCAACAGCGCCTGCACGACCTGCGCGCGCGCCTGCGACGCCCGGTGGAAATCCCGTACAGCCACGCCAGCATGCAGACCGAAGAGCGGCGCGACTTCAAGAAGGAAGACTATCTGGCGGCCGTGCGCCGCGCCAAGGAACACATCGCCGCCGGCGACCTGATGCAGGTGCAGGTGGGCCAGGTCATCGCCAAGCCCTTCCGCGATTCGCCGCTTTCCCTCTACCGCGCCCTGCGGTCGTTGAACCCGTCCCCCTACATGTACTTCTGGAACTTTGGCGATTTCCAGGTCGTGGGCGCGTCGCCCGAGATCCTGGTTCGCCAGGAACGCGTGGTGGACAACGGCGTGCCGAAGTCGCAGATCACCATCCGGCCGCTGGCCGGCACCCGCAAGCGCGGCGCCACGCCCGAAGAGGACGCCGCGCTGGCCGCCGAACTGAAGGCAGACCCCAAGGAAGTGGCCGAACACGTGATGCTGATCGACCTGGCCCGCAACGACGTGGGCCGCGTGGCCGAAGTGGGCTCGGTGAAGGTCAGCGACACCATGGTCATCGAACGCTACTCGCACGTGATGCACCTGGTGTCCAACGTGACCGGCAACCTGAACCCCGGCATGAGCAGCATGGATGTGCTGCGCGCGTCGTTCCCCGCCGGCACGCTGACGGGCGCGCCCAAGGTCGAGGCCATGAAGATCATCGATGAACTGGAACCCGTGCGCCGCGGCATCTACGGCGGCGCGGCCGGCTACCTGTCCTATGGCGGCGAAATGGACGTGGCCATCGCCATCCGCACCGGCGTCATCAAGGACGGCACGCTGTACGTGCAGGCCGCCGCCGGCATCGTGGCCGACTCCAACCCCGAAGCCGAATGGGCCGAAACGGAAGCCAAGGCTCGCGCGGTGCTGCGCGCCGCCGAACAGGTGCAGCACGGCCTGGACGAACCCATCTGATCCCGGCCCCGCCCGAACCGAATACCGCCCCGCACGGAGAAAAAAATGCTGTTGATGATCGATAACTACGACTCTTTTACCTACAACCTGGTCCAATACTTCGGTGAACTGGGCGAAGACGTGCGCGTGGCGCGCAACGACCAGATCACGCTGGAGGAGATCGCCGCCCTGAATCCGGACCGCATCTGCGTGTCGCCCGGGCCGTGCTCGCCCGCCGAGGCCGGCATTTCGGTGGCCGCGATCCAGGCCTTCGCCGGCAAGAAGCCCATCCTGGGCGTGTGCCTGGGCCACCAGGCCATCGGCGCGGCCTACGGCGGCGACATCGTCCGCGCGCAGCAGATCATGCACGGCAAAACCGTCAAGATCTCGCACACGGGCACCGACCTCTTCACCGGCCTGCCCACCCCGTACACCGTGATCCGTTACAACTCGCTGACCATCGACCCCGCCACCCTGCCCGACTGCCTGGCGGTGACGGCGACCGCCCCGGATGGCGACATCATGGGGGTCCGCCACAAATCCCTGCCGCTGTACGGAGTACAGTTCCACCCCGAATCCGTGCTCAGCGAACATGGCCACGCCCTGCTGCGCAATTTCCTGAACCTCGCCTGAGAAGGACGCACCGTGACGATTTCCCCCACCGAAGCGCTGACGCGCTGCATTGAACACCGCGAAATTTTCCACGACGAGATGCTGCATCTGATGCGCATGCTGATGCGCGGCGAGATGTCCCCGCAGATCGCAAGCGCCCTGCTGATGGGCCTGCGCGTGAAGAAGGAAACCATTGGCGAGATCACCGCGGCCGCGCAGGTCATGCGCGAATTCGCCACGCCCGTCGTGACGCCCAATCCGCTGGACCTGCTGGACATGTGCGGCACTGGCGGCGACGGCAGCCACACGTTCAACATTTCGACGACCGCCATGTTCGTGGCGGCGGCGGCCGGCGTGCCGATCGCCAAGCACGGCAATCGCAGCGCGTCGTCCTCCAGCGGTAGCGCCGATGTGCTGGAAGCCCTGGGCGCCAACCTGGTCCTGACGCCCGAAGACGTAGCCGAGTGCATCCAGGCCACCGGCATCGGCTTCATGTTCGCGCCCGCCCACCACGGCGCCATGAAGAACGTGGCCGCCGTGCGCAAGGAACTGGCCGTGCGCACCATTTTCAACATCCTCGGCCCGCTGACCAACCCGGCTGGCGCCGCCAACCAGCTGATGGGCGTGTTCCACCCCGATCTCGTCGGCATCCAGGTGCGGGTGCTGGAACGCCTGGGATCGCGCCACGTGCTGGTGGTACACGGCAAGGACGGCATGGACGAAGCGTCGTTGGGCGGGGCCACCCTGGTGGGCGAGCTGAAAGATGGTCAAATACGGGAATATGAAATCCACCCTGAGGACTACGGGCTATCCATGATGTCCAATCGGTCCATCAAGGTGTCCAATCGCGAGCAGTCGCGCGAACTTGTCATCGAAGCGCTGGACAATGTGGAGGGCGCCGCGCGCGACATCGTCGCGCTGAATGCGGGGCTGGCCATCTATGCCGGCAATAAAGCTGATTCCATTCCCGAAGCCTTAGCGCTAGCATTTGAATTGATTGCCACCGGCGCGGCGAGAGCCAAGCTGGAAGAATTCTGCGCATATACCCGGAAATTCCAGAAATGAACGATATTCTTGCGAAGATCCTCGCCGTCAAGGTCGAGGAAGTCGCCGCCGCTCGCCAGATGCGCAGCGAAGCCGAGGTCCTGCGCGAAGCGCAGGCGCGGCAGGACGTACGTGGCTTTGCCCAAGCCATCGAGGACAAGATCTCGCAGGGCAAAGCCGGCGTCATCGCTGAAATCAAGAAAGCATCGCCCTCCAAGGGGGTGCTGCGCGACACCTTCGCCCCCGCCGACATCGCTTCGACCTATGCGGTGCACGGCGCGGCGTGCCTGTCGGTGCTGACGGACGTGCAGTTCTTCCAGGGCTCGCACGACCACCTGCGCCAGGCGCGCGCCGCCTGCTCGCTGCCGGTGCTGCGCAAGGATTTCGTGATCGACCCCTACCAGATCATCGCCGCCCGCGCGATGGGCGCGGACTGCGTGCTGCTGATCGTGGCCGCGCTGTCGCCGTCGCAATTGCGCGACTACGAAACGTTGGCGATGGAACTGGGCATGGATGTGCTGGTGGAAGTGCACGACGCCCGGGAACTGGACGTGGCGCTGACCATGAAGACGCCGCTGCTGGGCATCAACAACCGCAACCTGCGCACGTTCGAGACCAGCCTGAAGAACACGCTGGACCTGCTGCCCAACATTCCGGCGGGCAAGCGCGTCGTGACCGAAAGCGGCATCCTGAAGCCGGAAGACGTCAAGCTGATGCGCGACCACCAGGTCAACGCGTTCCTGGTGGGCGAAGCATTCATGCGCGCCAAGGACCCGGGCGCGGAGCTTGCGCGCCTGGTAGGCTGAGGCGCCTGCGGCCAGGGGCTGCGCGAGCGCTATTGCGAACGTGCCGCGCAGCTATCGCGGACGCGGCACAACGAGATTGCCCGCGCGCCGGTACACGGTGCTGCGGTGCACACCCAGCGCACGCGCCGCACGGCTGACGTTGCCGCCGTGCGCGGCCAGCGCATCGCGTATCGCGGCATCCGTCATGGATTGCAGATCCGCCGCGCCGCTGCCCGTCGAAGGCGCTGCGTCCGGCGCGCGGGACGCCACGGGCGACTGCAACAGTTCGGCCGGCAGCATGTCGGCATCGACCACACCCGACGGGCCCGCCAATACATGCAAGGTGCGCAGCACCGCCACCAATTGCCGGTAATTGCCCGGCCACGAATACGCGGCCAGACGGGCTTCGATCGACGGCGGCAGCACCGGGCCGGGGCCCTGCGCCGCCCACAACGCGCGCAACAACTCCAGGCGGTCGGCGCGGGCGCGCAGCGGTTCAAGCGTGACCGTGTATTCGGCGATGCGGAAATACAGGTCGGGGCGCACCGGCGCATCGGATCCCTCGTGCGCCAACGGACGATGGGTGGCACACACCAGCGCAAAATCCACCGGCACCGGCCGCGCCGCGCCCAGCGGCGACACTTCGCGCGTTTGCAGTACGCGCAGTAAGCGTGATTGCAGCAGCAGCGGCATATCTCCGATTTCATCCAGGAACAGCACGCCGCCATGCGCCTGACGCAGCAGGCCCTTGCTGCCTTGCCTGCGCGCCCCCGTAAAGGCGCCATCTTCGTACCCGAACAGTTCGGATTCGATCAGGCTTTCGGGCAACGCCGCGCAATTGACCGCCACGAACGGCCCCGACGCGCGCTTGCCACGGGCATGCAGTTGGCGGGCAAACACTTCCTTGCCCACGCCCGTTTCGCCTTGCAGCAATATGGAAACGCCCGCATCCGACAGGTGCACCGCGCGCGCCAGCGCGCCTAGGGTGGCCGCGTCGAAGCTGGGCGCCGCCGGCCGGGTGGCGGCGATGGGCAAAGCCGGTGTCGTGGGTTGCGGCGGCCGCGAACGCGGTTGACGCAGCCGCGCGTGGTACCCGGCGCCAGAGCGGGCCAGCACACGGCCGGCCGAATCGGGGCAGCGTTCCAGTTCGCCTTCGAACACGTCGGCGTAGCGATACACGCCCAGGGCCGTGGGAGCCAGGCCCAATGCCTGCATCGCGCGACGGTTCGCGCCGATCAGGAGATCGCCCTGGAATGCCAGCAGGCCTTCGCCTGGCGCCCCAAGGCCGGACGGATCATCATGCAGGCGCAGCACCGCGTAGTGCTCGTAGGCCTGTTCAAACAAGCGATGTTCGATGACGTCGACGGCCGCGCGCACCAGCGCCAGCATATCGGGCCGGATGTCGCGCGCCTGGCTGGACAGGTCCAGCACGCCCAGCGTGCGGCCCTCGCTGTCGGTGATGGGCACCGCGGCGCAGGTCAGGATGCGGTTGGGTTCGAAATAATGTTCCGCGCCATGCACGGCGATGGGCCGGCCTTCGACCAGCGCGGTGCCGATGGCATTGGTGCCCGCCGCGGCCTCGTCCCAGGGCGCCCCGGGCATCAGCGCCACGCGGGATGCGCGGCTTGCGAAGCCGCTATCGCCATCGCTGTCCAGGACCAGCCCCTGGGCGTCCGAGAGTATCACCAGGTTGCCACTGCCGCCGGCCTGGCGGCGCAGGTACGACATGGCGGGTTCCGACAAGCGGCGCAAGGCTTCGTTGCGTTGCTGGGCCTCGCGCAGTTCGCCCTGTGTCATGAGCTCGGCGCGCCGCACGCCACGCATGTCAAAGCCCAGGTCGGCGCACCGGCGCCAGGATCGCAGGATGGGCTCGGCAACGATGCCGCCGGGCACGGCGCCCTGCTGGTTGAACAGCAGGCGCGCTTGCGTCAGCGCGTGCTGACGGGATTGACTGGCCATGCGTGTCTCCTTGGACAGGCGCTTCTGCGACACCTGTTCCGCGACAACGTCGCAAATAACGACATATCGAGGGGCAAAAATGTTGCACGCGCGTCGGGGCGCGGCGAAGTCAACTGTCGCACGCGAGGGCGCGCGCTGTCCAGCGGGGGAAGCCCGCAGGTTGGCACGTTCCTTGCTTGATACCAGACAGGCAGCCCACTGCCGCTATTCCACAATATCGGAGACAAGCATGGACATCGCAACCCGCATCACCCCGGACACGTATGGCACCCGTCTGGACCTGAAAACGCAGTATGACAACTTCATTGACGGCAAGTGGCAAAAGCCCGCCGATGGCGAGTACTTCGACAACGTCACGCCCGTTACCGGCCAGGTGCTGACCCGCAACGCACGTTCCAAGGACCGCGACATCGACATGGCCCTGGACGCCGCGCACCGCGCCGCGCCGAAATGGGGAGCGACCCCGGCCGCCGAGCGCGCCCGCATGCTGATGCAGATTGCCGACGTGATGGAAGCCAACCTGGAACGCCTGGCCACGGCCGAAACCTGGGACAACGGCAAACCCATTCGCGAAGCGCGCGCCGCCGACATCCCGCTGGCGATCGACCACTTCCGCTACTTTGCCTCGTGCATCCGCAGCCAGGAAGGCGGTCTGTCGGAAATCGATAGCGACACGGTGGCCTACCACTTCAACGAACCGCTGGGCGTGGTCGGCCAGATCATCCCGTGGAACTTCCCCATCCTGATGGCCGCGTGGAAGCTGGCGCCCGCGCTGGCGGCCGGCAACTGCGTGGTGCTGAAGCCCGCTGAACAGACGCCGTTGGGCATCCTGCTGTTGATGGAGTTGATCGGCGACATCCTGCCCCCGGGCGTGCTGAACGTGGTGACGGGTTTCGGCCTGGAAGCCGGCAAGCCGCTGGCTTCCAGCAAGCGCATCGCCAAGATCGCCTTCACCGGTGAAACCACCACCGGCCGCCTGATCATGCAGTACGCGTCGCAGAACATCATCCCCGTCACGCTGGAACTGGGCGGCAAGTCACCCAACATCTTCTTCGCGGACGTGGCCGCGCAGGATGACGACTTTTTGGACAAGGCCGTCGAAGGTTTCGTCATGTTCGCGCTCAACCAGGGCGAAGTGTGCACGTGCCCCAGCCGCGCGCTGATTCAGGAATCGCTCTACGACAAGTTCATGGAGCGCGCATTGAAGCGCGTGGCCGAGATCAAGCAGGGCAACCCGCTGGACGGCGACACAATGCTGGGCGCGCAGGCCTCCACTGAACAACTGGAGAAGATCCTGTCGTACCTGGACATTGGCAAGCAGGAAGGCGCCGATGTGCTCGCTGGCGGCTCGCGCGCGAAGATGCAGGGCGCGCTGGAAGGCGGCTATTACGTGCAGCCCACGGTCTTCAAGGGCCATAACAAGATGCGCGTGTTCCAGGAAGAGATCTTCGGGCCGGTCGTCGCGGTGACCACGTTCAAGGACGCCGACGACGCGCTCGCGCTGGCCAACGACACGCTCTATGGCCTGGGCGCCGGCGTGTGGTCGCGCGACGCCAACACGTGCTACCGGATGGGTCGCGCCATCAAGGCCGGCCGCGTGTGGACCAACTGCTATCACGCCTATCCCGCGCACGCGGCGTTCGGCGGCTATAAGCAGTCGGGCATCGGACGCGAGAATCACAAGATGATGCTCAACCATTATCAGCAGACGAAGAACCTGCTGGTGAGCTATTCGCCGAAGAAGCTGGGTTTCTTCTGATCGCCAACTGGCAGCCGGGTGCATCGGCCTTCGGGCCGGGCGCGCCCGGCGCTCCGGACAGGAATGACGCCATGGCAGAACACACGCCGCGCGTGGTCGCAACCGACGAGGCGCGCCAATTGATCGATACGTTGCGGGCCAAGCATGGCCCGCTGATGTTCCACCAGTCGGGCGGATGCTGTGACGGCAGTTCCCCCATGTGCTACGCGCTGGGCGAGTTCATGGTGGGCGGCTCGGACGTGCTGCTGGGCGACCTGGAGGGCTGCCCGTTCTACATGGGCGAAGACCAGTTCGCGTATTGGGAGCACACGCAGTTGATTATCGACGCCGTGCCGGGACGCGGCGGCGCCTTTTCGCTGGACAGCGCGGAAGGCAAGCGCTTCCTGCTCCGCTCGCGCCTGTATTCAGACGAAGAATGGGCCCAGGTCGCGCCGGTCACGAAGGGGTGAACGACCCGCCCTTCTCCGGCCCCTGGCCGGCCGGGTCTTGCGCCTGCCCGGCCTGCTTCCATTGGAATGACACCCGGCGGATGCGGGCCGCGCGGAATTGCGTGAACGAACGGCCGCCCGGCATGGGTGCGCCGCGATAGGCATTGCTTGCGTTTTTCATCGTTGAGCCCACTCCAGGGCGTCTTCAAGGCGATCATTGCCCCAGAACATTTCATCGCCCACGAAGAACGTGGGCGCGCCGAACACGCCCAGGTCGCGCGCGCGGTCCACCTGCCGCCGCAGCGCTTCCTTGGCGGCTTCGGATTTGGCGCGGGAGATCAAGGCATCTACGTCCAAAGACAGGCCGGTCAACAAGTCATGCACGACGTCTTCGGCCTGAATGTCCAGGTCGTGTTGGAAATTGGCGCGGAACACGGCCAGGCAGAAATCTCGTCCCCAGGGTTCGTCCTGGCCCAGCAGCCCGATCCGGGCAGGCAGCACGCTCATGCGCGGGAAAAGGCGGGGCCGGTTGTAGACCACGCCGTACTTGTCGGCCAGGCGGGCGATGTCGCGCATCATGTAGGCGCCCTTGCCCGGAAACAGCCGGAACGGCGTGTCGTTCCACCCATGCGCCTGGAAGATCGGGCCCAGCAGGAAGGGGCGCAGGTCGACCTGCACGCCGGCCGCCCGCGCCAGGGCGTCAATGCGCTCAATCGCCAGATAGCTGTAGGGGCTGGCAAAATCAAACCACATCTGCATGCGGGGCGAATCGGGCAAGGGCGCAGTCATCACAAGAGCTCCGGGGGCAGCAAGACCAGGAAAGGCGCGCGACCTGCGCTTTCTCGGGGCCGCAACGACAACCATCGCGCAAGGCCCGGGATCGATGTCCTGGATGCCTGTCGCATGTCTGTCATTGAACCCGCCGGCGTACTATTGCTCAAGCGACATTTCCGTCCGATACGCATGAGTTATACGAATGCCATATCCCCTGGCCAAACTTCCCCCGCTTGACTTGGTCCGCGGGTTTGTCGCCGTGGGCCGCCGCATGAGCATCACGCTTGCCGCGCAGGATCTGCATGTGACGCAATCAGCCGTCAGCCGCCAGATCCGGGCGTTGGAAGCGCACTTGGGCGTGCCGCTGCTGGTACGCGGATTCCGTAGCGTGTCGTTCACATCCGAGGGTGCGCAACTGTTTCGCATGGCGGATGTATGGCTGAGCCAGTTGGGCGACCTGACCGAACAATTGCGCGCGCCCGAACGGCGCACCCCCATCACGGTGACCACCACCATCGGCGTGGCCTCGCTGTGGCTGTTGCCCCGGCTGGGAGCATTCCAGGCGGCGCATCCGCATATCGACGTACGGGTGGCGGCCGACAACCGCTTGATCGATATCGACCGTGAAAGCGTGGACATCGCCATCCGCTACAGCCCGCGCGACATGGTGCCCGACGGCGCGGCCTGGCTGTTCGGGGAATCCGTGGTGCCGGTCGCGCACCCGTCGCTCCATGCCCGCGAATTGGACGCGAGCGAATTGCAACGCCACGTATTGCTGGAATTCGATGATCCGACACGCCCCTGGCTACAGTGGTCGGAATGGTTGAACGCGCGTGGACTGGGGCGGGTACGTGGCAGGGGCATGCTGCGGTTCAACCAGTACGACCAGATCGTGCTGGCCGCGCTGGCCGGCCACGGCATCGCGCTGGGCCGGCTGGCCCTGATCGCGCCGATGCTGGCGGATGGCCGGCTGGAAGCGGTGGGCGGGCAGGCGGCCCGTGCGACGGACCTTGCCTACTGGCTGGTGCGCAACACGCGACGCGCCACGCCGGACGCCGACGTGGTGGCGCGGTGGCTGACGGAACAGGCCGCCATGACCGCGCGGGAACTGTCGCCGGCGGCGGCGACCGGTTAAGTCCGGCCCCCGGGCGTGCCGCGGCTGGACGCCTTTTTCCGCTTGCCTATTCCACCCGCACCTGCGCGTCGCCGGCGGTCATTTCGCCCACCACGGCGGCTTGTTCGAAACCCTGGCTGCGGAACAGGTCCAACACCGCGGCCGCCGCCTCCGGCGCGCATGCCACCAGCAAGCCGCCGGACGTCTGCGGGTCGGTCAGCAACGCGCGCTGCGTGTCGGTCACCGCGTCGCCCAACTGCACGGATCCGCCATAGGATGCCCAGTTGCGGCCCGACGCGCCGGTGATCACGCCTTCCGACGCAAACGCTTGCACGCCCGGCAGCCAAGGCAGGGCATCCAGGCGCAGCCGCGCCGTCAGCTTCGCGCCGCGCGCCATCTCCAGCGCATGGCCCAGCAGGCCAAAACCCGTCACGTCGGTGATCGCATGCACGCCGTCCAGCGCGGCCAGCGCCGGGCCGGGGCGGTTAAGGCGCGTCGTTGTGTCGATCATCACGCGGTAGCCGGCATCGTCCAGGCGGTTCTTTTTCAGCGCGGCCGACAAGATGCCCACGCCCAGCGCCTTGCCCAGGATCAGCACATCCCCCGCCCGCGCATCGGCATTGCGCTTGAGACGGCCGGGATGCACGAGCCCCATCGCCGCAAGGCCGTAGATGGGTTCGACGGAATCGATGCTATGGCCGCCCGCCACCGGAATACCCGCTTCCTCGCACACGGATTCGCCGCCACGCAGGATGTCTGCGATGACGCCATGCGGCAGCACGTTGATGGGCATGCCGACGATGGCCAGGGCCATGATCGGCGTGCCGCCCATCGCATACACGTCGGACAGCGCGTTCGTCGCCGCGATGCGGCCGAAGTCGAATGGGTCGTCCACGATCGGCATGAAGAAATCGGTGGTGGCGATGAGTGCCTGTTCGTCGTTCAGCCGGTAGACCGCGGCGTCGTCGGCGGTCTCGGTGCCCACCATCAGGTTCGGATAACTGGCGGCGGGGCCGAAGCGCTTGAGCAGCTCGGACAGTACGCCCGGAGCGATCTTGCAGCCACAGCCGCCCCCGTGGGACAGCGACGTCAAACGCGGCACGGCCGCCGTGGCAACATCCTGGGTCATTTCAATCTCCATGAGTCAATGGAAAAAGGATAGCACCGCCGCCGAAGTTGGCTCTATGATGATTCGGCTGGACGCGCAGGAGCACACCCCAAGGGACGGCCGCCCGGCCACGGGCGCACCGATAGCCAAACTTCACCGTGCGTGAGGGCTTCATGGATCGCCGACACTTTCTCCGACTCTCCGGCGCATTGTGCGCCGCCACAACCGCCTTGCCGCAGGCGCTTCGCGCCCAGCAGGCCCCCGTCAGCGCCGGCTGGCGCGGCTTTGAACTGACCACCGACATCAGCGTGAAAGAGCCCGGCGCGCACACGCGCATCTGGATACCGGTGCCGTACGCCATCGACACCCCTTACCAGCGCGGCGCGCAAAGCACCTGGCAGGTCAGCGGCGGCGGCACCGCCCAGTTGATGCGGACGCCGGGGTACGACGTTCAGATGCTGGCCGTGCAATGGCCGGACGGCCAGGCGCCGCGCAACGTCACCGTGACCAGCCGTTTCCAGACCCGCAATCGTCGCGTGGACCTCACGCAGCCGCCGCCCACGGACGCCACGCTGGAACGCCCCGCCACGCTACGGGAATTCCTGAAACCCACCGCGCTGCTGCCCACCGACGGCATCGTCAAAACGACCGCCGACCACATCACGCGGGGTCACGTGGGCGACGTGGCGCGCGCCCGCGCCATCTACGAATGGGTGGTGGAAAACACCTGTAGAACCGCCTCCACGCGCGGCTGCGGCGTGGGCGACGTGCGCTACATGCTGACGGCGAACGATCTGAACGGCAAATGCGCCGACATCAATGCGCTGTTCGTGGCGCTGGCCCGCGCTGCCGGCATCCCCGCGCGCGACGCCTATGGCGTGCGCGTGGCCAATTCCGAACTGGGCTACAAAAGCCTGGGCAAAGCCTTCGACGTCACGAAGGCACAGCACTGCCGCGCCGAGTTCCATGCGGCCGGGTACGGCTGGATTCCGGTCGACCCCGCCGACGTGCGCAAGGTCATGCTGGAGGAACCGCCGGGCGACTTGCCGCTGACCGACGCCAAGGTACGGGCCGCCCGCGTCATGCTGTTCGGCGCATGGGAAATGAACTGGGTCGCCTACAACCATGGCCACGATGTGGTGCTGCCCGGCTCTGCGCACGACCCCGTGCCGTTCCTGATGTACCCCAATGGCGAAACCCGCGCCGGGCGCCTGGACAGCCTGGACCCTGACAGTTTCAGCTATAAGCTCAGCGCCCGGCCCATCGCCATCTGACCCTGCCCGCGGAGGAAGCCGCCTTGATCAGCCGTCGCCGTCTGCTGCAATCCGGTTTGTCGCTGGCCGCCCTGCCCGCCTGGGCCCGGACCGCCAGCGATTCGGGGCTGAAGGCCGCCACCGGCCTGGACTGGGCGCCGTGGACCGCGCCCACGCCCGCGCTCGTCCTGCCCGACCTGAGCGGCCGCGAACAAAAGCTCTCGGCCTGGCGTGGCAACGTCGTGATCGTGAGTTTCTGGGCCACCTGGTGCGACCCCTGCCGCGACGAGATCCCGCTGATGTCGGCCATGGCCAAGCGGCACCGCGAAGAAGGCCTGCGCCTGGTGGCGGTGAACGTCGGCGAGGCGCTGGGCAAGGTGTCGACCTTCCTGGCGAAATGGCCGGTGGCCGGCACGGTGCTGCACGACCGCAACAGCGCGGCATCGAAAAAGTGGGAAGCGATCGGGCTGCCGGCAAACTACCTGGTGGACCGCGGCGGGTCCATCAGGTATTGGCATTTGGGGGAACTGGACTGGCGGTCGGACCGCGTGACGAGCGTGGTGACGCGGATGCTGCGCAGATAACACGAACGCTGCGCATGCGGCACGAATACTGCGCAGATGGCACGATTGGCGGAAGGCAGCAGGAGTCGAACCTACCTGGGAACGTCTGACGCCCCCAACTGGGTTTGAAGCCCAGCCGTGCCGCCGGGCACGAATGCCTTCCCCAGCGGACCGCCTATGATACCGGCTCCGCGTCCGCCTGCATCGCGGCGTACGCGCTTTCCGGGCGCAACAGGTGCGTATCGCGCACGCGCCGCGTATAGCCCACGCGGTCAAAAAACTCCAGGATCTGAATGGCGCGCTTGCGGCCCAGCCCCGTCGCGTCGCGGAACACCGCCGCGTTCAGCCCCTCGGGCCGCGCCGCCAGGTCCGCCGCCAGCCGCGCCAGCGCCCGCACCTGGTCACGGTGATAGAACAGATCTTTCACGACCTGCGCCACATCGCCACGCCGCAACAGCTTGCGCAGCAATTGGCGCACGCGCTCTTCGGGCTCGTCCTGTGCACGGGCCAGGTCACGCACCCATGGAGGATCGAACCCGCCTTGCTGCAACAGCGGCAGCAGGCGCTGGGCCAGCGCCGATTCGGCGTCCGCCAGCGTGGACGTATGGGTGGGCAGATGCAGCCACGGACCATTTCGCGCCACACGGCCGTCGCGTTGCAGATGATCCAGCACCGCGGTCCACAGCGCGTCCGACCCTACCGGCATCGCCATCCGGCGCAAGCGCGCGCTGTCCGGGCCAGGCTCGTCCGGCGCGCCGTGATGAAAGGCCGTCAGCGCGTGTTCGACGCGCTCGAGCAGGGCATCCCAGTGCGTGCCCAGGATCAGCGTGCGCGGCGCCTGCGCATTGCGCGTCTCGATCCACAACGCGCCGTGCGGCGCTTCGATCGCCCGCACGGGCTTGCCGGTCAGGCGCTGCAACGCGCCTTCGTCCAGGCCCAGCGGCGCGTGCGCCAGCACGGGCGGCAAGCCGCCGCCATCCAGCATGTCGGTCAATGCCTGCAAGCCTTGCAGCCGCGATGCGGCGCGGCGCTTGCGGTCTGGCGCATTCGGGTCCAGCACCCGGCCGCCGCCGACGGTGCGCGTGGCTTGCGCATTGCGCACGATGTAGCGGTCGCCCGGCATGGCGCAGACCGGCTCGTCGAACACCAGTTGCACCCATCCCGACTGCCCCGGCGCCAGCGTCTCCGCGCTAAGCGGCACCGCATGCGCCACATGGCGCGCGGCGCCGATATGGACATGCAACGGCGCCCAGGCGCGCACGGGCGCATCGGCCGAAGGCAGCAGCGTCAGCGCGACATCGATATGGCGCGAGGGCAGAAAACAGCGTGCGTCCGCGATCCAGTCGCCGCGCGAGATGGCGCTCTTGTCGATGCCCGCCAGGTTCAGCGCGCAGCGCTGCCCGGCCACGCCCGTCTCGCTGGGCTGGTTCTGCGCGTGGATGCTGCGCACGCGCACCCGCGTGCCCGCAGGCATCAGGCGTAGATCCGCCGTGTCGTCGCCCGCCCGGGCCTGCCCCGCGTGCGCCGTGCCGGTCACTACCGTGCCATGGCCCGCCAAGGTGAACACGCGATCAACGGCCAGCCGGAACAGGCCGGCGGCGTCGCGCTGGCGCACGCCTTCGGCCTGCGCATGCAGATAGGATTTCAGTTCCGCGGCACCGGGATCGCCGGCTTGGGACGCCTGCACGGCGAACACCGGCGCGCCGGCCAGGAAGGTGCCAGCGGCAAGTTCCGCGATCTCGGCTCGCACGGCCATCTGCTGCGCGGCGTCGGCGCGGTCGGTCTTGGTCAGCGCCACCGCGCCTTGGGCCACGCCCAGCAGCGACAGAATGGCAAGATGCTCGCGCGTCTGCGGCATGACGCCATCGTCCGCCGCCACCACCAACAGACCGAAATCGATGCCGCTGGCCCCGGCCGCCATCGTATGCACCAGCTTCTCGTGGCCGGGCACGTCGATGAAGCCCAGCACGTCGCCGTTGGCCAGCGGCGTATAGGCGTAGCCCAGTTCGATGGAGATGCCGCGCGCTTTCTCTTCCTTGAGCCGGTCGGTATCGACCCCGGTTAGTGCGCGCACCAGCGTGGTCTTGCCGTGATCGATATGCCCGGCGGTGCCGATGATCATGCCAGCGGCTCCGCCAGCTGCGCGGCGAAGGCCGCTTCGTCGCGCGCTTCCAGGCAGCGCAGGTCGAGCCACAAGGCGTCGTCGGCGATGCGGCCGATGACCGGCGTGGGCAGGCGGCGCAGTTGCGCCTCGAGCTTGTCCAGGTGCCGCCCCGGACGGCCGCTGCCCGTGTAGCGCAGCGCCAGCCCCCAACTGGGCAACTGATCAACCGGAAGCGCCCCGCTGCCGATCTGGCTGAACATGGGCACGGCCTCGACCGCGTAGTGGGCGCCCGCCGCATGCGCCAGCACACCGCGCAGCCGCTCGGCCTGTGGCTGGATCTCGCGCTGCGGGCGGGTCAGCAGGCGCAACGTGGTCAGGCGTTGGGCCAGGAATTCCGGCGCGCGGTACAAGCCCAGCACGGGCTCCAGCGCAGCCAGCGTCAGCTTGCTGACACGCAGGGCGCGCTTCAGCGGATTCTTCTTGATCTTGCGGATCAGGTCGGCGCGGCCCACGAGCAGGCCGGCTTGCGGTCCGCCCAGCAGCTTGTCGCCACTGAAGGTCACGAGATCGGCGCCGGCGGCGATCGTCTCGCGCACCGTATCTTCCTTGGGCAGGCCGAACTGGGTCAGGTCCACGAGGGTGCCGCTGCCCAGGTCGACGGTGGCGGGCAGGCCTTTCGCATGCGCCAGCGCCGCCACCTCGGACACGCCGACGCTCTTGGTGAAGCCGGTGACGGCATAGTTGCTGCAATGCACCTTCATCAGCATCGCGGTGCGCGGGCCGATGGCATTTTCGTAGTCGGCGGCGTGGGTGCGGTTGGTCGTGCCCACTTCCACCAGCTTGGCGCCCGCGCGTTTCATGATGTCGGGGATGCGGAACGCGCCGCCGATTTCGACCAGTTCGCCGCGCGATACGACGGCCTCGCGCCGGTCGGCCAATGCGTTCAGCATCAGCAGCACGGCGGCGGCGTTATTGTTGACGACGGTGGCGGCTTCGGCCCCCGTCAGCTCGCACAGGAGTTCGTCGATGAGGTCGTCGCGGTCGCCGCGCCCCCCGGTTTCCAGGTCGAACTCCAAATTGGCCGGCGTGGTCAGCGCGCGCAACACGGACGCGACGGCCTCATCGGGCAATAGCGCCCGGCCCAGATTGGTGTGCAGCACGGTGCCGGTCAGGTTGTAGACCGCGCGCAGGCGCGGCCGGGCGGCATGGTCCAGCGCCGCCGACACGCGGCTGGCCACGGCGGGCGCTTCCAGGTCGCGACGCGGCAACTGGCCCGCCAACGCGCGCTGGCGCTGCGCATCCAGATCGCGCCTCAGGGTCGCGACCACTTGGGTGCGGCCATGCGTTTCCAGGGCGGCGCGCAGGGCATCGGCGTTCAGCAGCCGGTCCAGCGGGGGAATGTCGGAGACGGCGGCCACGCCGCCTTCTGGCGGGTGCTCGGCCATGCTATTCCTCGGCGCCATGCCACAACAAGGGGTTGCCGCTGGCGCGCGAATAGCCGGCCTCGCCCACCAGCACGTCCAGCATGAGGCTGGCCAGATCGTCGGCCACCGGCTCTACATGGAAATCCTTGTCTTGGTAGAAGATCTTGCGGTAGGTGTGGCAGTGGTCGCAGGTTTCGGCCTTGACCGCGGGCGATCGGCCGTCGATGGCCTGATACGCCACCGATTCCACGTCCTCGCAATGCGTGCACTTCACGCGCACCATGTGCCATTGCGTGGCGCACAGGCTGCAGCACAGGTAGCGATAGCCTTCGTACTGCCCGCCCACGCGCACCACGCTGGCCACCGGCAGGCTGGCGCACACGGGACAGACGCCGAACGGGCTGACCACCGGCAACTGCTGCTCGTCGAAGCGGCTGGCCAGATCGGTCCAATAGACCTGCAAGGCGGCCATCACAAACGGGGCCGCGGCGCCATCCACGCCCTGGTCCTGCTCGGACAACACGGCTTCGGCCAGATCTTCCAGCGCCTCCGGGTCTTCATCGACCGCCCGGCGCAACGCGGCGCAGACTTCGATGGCTTCGGCCGGCACGTCCTTGCCGCGCGACACGTCATCCACCAGCTGCGCCAGGATGCCGCGCCACAGGGGATCGCGCGGCCAGCCCACCGCCTGCAAAGGCGGCATGCCGTGCGCTTGCGCCAACGCGACACGGTCTTCGGACGCCTCGGGCGCCGCGCAGTCCTTCAAGGCGCGCTGCTGGGCGTCGACCAACTGCGCCATCAGCAGCAGATAGTCGGCCACCGGGCTGTCCGCCGCCAATTGGCGCAAGCGCGCCGCACGCGTGGCGAACACGGAACCGCGGTCGGGCAGGCTGACACGGGGAATGACGTTGTGGTCTAGCGCTTCGATCTCACCGCGCGGAAGAATTCGCTGCAATTGCGTCTCCAGAAAAACAAACACGGCTGCTGGCCTTCAAAGAAGGATAGCAGCCGTTGACAACCAGGTGGAGGGGCCACCCCAAGGAGCGAACCCCGCCTTTTATTTTTTTACCTGTTCGCGGAACCACGCCCGGTGATGTTTCCACGCCCAGCCCGCGGTGACGTAGCCGCGCAGCATCGCGGTCAATGATCCCTTGACCCAGATCGCCGCGTAGATGTGCACGATGATCGAGCAGATCAGTACCAGCGCCGTCACGGCGTGCACCACGGAGGCGACCCGCACGACCCAGATCGGGAAGTAGAACGCGAAGAACTCGCGCCAGATCACGATGCCGCTGGCGAACAGCCCCAGCATGCACAGCACCAGCACATAGAACAGCAGCTTCTGGCCGGCGTTGTACTTGCCGACTTCGGGCAGCTTTTCTTCGCGGTTTTCGACGACGTCGTTCAGTTGCTTCAACCACTGGCGGTCGGCCTTCGTCATCATGTTGTGCCGCCACATGTGGCCAGCGAACACGACGAAGCAGACGAACATCACCAGCCCGATGAAAGGATGCAGGATGCGCGTCCAGGGCCCGCCGCCGAACAGGTTGGTCAACCAATACATCGACGGATGGAACAGCGCCAGGCCAGAGAGCGCCAACAGGATGAACGTGAAAGCGATGATCCAGTGGTTGGTGCGCTCGCCCGGCGAATAGCGCTTGATCCGGCGGTGATGGCGATCTTCAGTCATGGCGCACCTCCTCTTCGGCACGGCGTTCGTCTTCTTCCGAGACCTCGTTGCGTCCGACGCGGGCGTAGTGGAAGAAACCTGCCAGCGCGGTCAGGGCCATCGCAGCCACGCCCAAGGGTTTGGCCAGCCCCTTCCACAACGACACCATGGGGCTGATATGCGGGTCCTTGGGCAGCCCGTGATACAGCCCGGGTTGATCGGCGTGATGCAGCACATACATGACATGGGTGCCGCCCACGCCCTGCGGGTCATACAGGCCAGCCTGATCGAAACCGCGGGACTTCAGGTCCACGATCCGTTCCTCGGCGTGCTGCTTCATGTCTTCCTTGGTGCCGAACACGATGGCCCCGGTGGGACAGGCCTTCACGCAAGCCGGTTCCTGGCCGACGGCCACGCGGTCGGAACACAGGGTGCACTTGTACGCCTTGTGGTCCTTCTTGGAGATGCGTGGCACGTTGAACGGGCAGCCGGTGATGCAGTAGCCACAGCCGATACAGTTTTCCTCGTGGAAATCCACGATGCCGTTGGTGTACTGGATGATGGCGCCCGGCGAGGGACAGGCCTTCAGGCAGCCGGGATCCTCGCAGTGCATGCAGCCGTCCTTGCGGATCAGCCATTCCAGGTCGCCAGCGGGGTTCTCGTATTCCGAGAAGCGCATGACGGTCCAGGAATGCTCGGTCAGGTCGGCCGGGTTGTCGTAGACGCCCACGTTGGTGCCGATCTCGTCGCGCAGGTCGTTCCATTCCATACAGGCGCTTTGGCAAGCCTTGCACCCGATGCACTTGGAGACGTCGATCAGCTTGGCGACCGAGCCCGTGACGGGTTCACGGATGCCCGGCGGCGGCGTGGTCGTGGCGGAGCGCCGCTTGATGTCTAGGGATTGCATGGACATGTCGGTTCTCCTAAGCCTTCTCGACCTTGACCAGGAACGACTTGAATTCCGGTGTCTGGGAATTGCCGTCGCCCACGAATGGCGTCAGGGTGTTGGTGAGGAAGCCGGGTTTGGCCAGGCCCACGAAGCCCCAGTGGATGGGGATGCCCACGTGGTGCACGGTCTTGCCCTCGATGGTCAGCGCCCGCAAGCGCTTGGTGACCAGCGCCACCGCCTTGATGTAGCCGCGGTTGGACGACACCTTCACCCGCGTCCCGTTGGCGATGCCGAGTTCCTTGGCCAGCGCGTCACCGATCTCGACGAACTGCTCCGGCTGGAGGATCGCGTTGATGCGGACGTTCTTGGTCCAGTAGTGGAAGTGCTCGGTCAGGCGGTAGGTGGTGGCCACGTACGGGAACTTGTCCACCGTACCCATCGCGGCCAGGTCGTCCTTGAAGACGCGCGCGGCCGGATTGCTGGTGACGCCCTTGGCCTTCGGATACAGCGGGTTATAGCCCAGCGGCGTCTCGAAAGGTTCGTAGTGCTCGGGGAACGGCCCTTCGGCCATGCCCGCCCGTGCGAAGAAGCGCGCCACGCCTTCCGGGTTCATGATGAACGGGCCCATGCCGCCGTCGGGGTTCTCGTCGCCCTTGAAGTCGGGGATGTCGGCGCCCGCCCAGATCTTGCCGGTCCAGGAGATCAGCTTGCGGCGGGGATCGAACGGCTTGCCGGCCACGTCGCACGACGCACGGTTGTACAGAATGCGGCGGTTGGCCGGCCACGCCCAGGCCCAGTTCAGGGTCTGGCCGATGCCGGTCGGGTCGCTGTTGTCGCGGCGCGCCATCAGGTTGCCGCCCGGCCCCCACGCGCCGGCGAAGATCCAGCAGCCGCTGGCCGTGGAGCCGTCGTCGCGCAGCTCGGCGAATCCGGCCAGTTGCTCGCCGCCCTTGCGGGTGACCTTGGCGGGGTCCTTCGGGTCGACCAGATCCACCAGCGCGCGGCCCGAGTATTCCTTGGCCAGCTCTTCCGCGGTGGGGTTCTGCGGATTGGAGTAAGGCCAGGACAGGTTGACGATGGGGTCGGGATACTTGCCGCCTTCATCCTGGTACATCTTGCGCAGGCGCGTGAAGATCAGCGCCATGATCTCGATGTCGCTCTTGGCTTCGCCCGGGGGCTCGGCGCCCTTCCAGTGCCATTGCAGCCAGCGGCCGGAATTGACCAGCGCGCCGTCTTCTTCGGCAAAGCAGGTGGTGGGCAGACGGAAGACTTCGGTCTGGATCTTGGTGGGATCCACATCGTTGGCTTCGCCCGCGTTGCGCCAGAACTCGGACGTCTCGGTGACCAGCGGGTCCATGATGACCAGGAACTTCAGCTTGGCGAACCCGTCGTTCAGCTTGGCCTTGTTGGGCGCGGCGGCAAGCGGGTTGAAGCCCTGCGCAATGTAGCCGTTCATCTTGCCCTGGACCATGAGCTCGTAGACTTGAAGCATGTCATAGAGCTTGTCCAGCTTGGGCAGGTAGTCGAACGCCCAGTTGTTTTCCGCCGTGGCCGCAGCCCCCCACCAGGCCTTCATCAGGCTGACGTGGAACTTGTTGTAGTTCTGCCAGTAGCTGAGCTGGTTGGGGCGCAGCGGCTTCTGCGTGCGCGCTTCGATGTACTTGCCGTAGTCCTGTTCGGGCTCGTTCGGCAGGGTCATGTAGCCCGGCAGCAGGTTCGACATCAGGCCCAGGTCGGTCAGGCCCTGGATGTTCGAGTGCCCGCGCAGCGCGTTCATGCCGCCGCCGGCGATCCCGATATTGCCCAGCAGCAGCTGCACCATCGCCCCGGTACGGATGATCTGCGAACCGATGGAGTGCTGCGTCCAGCCCAGCGCGTACAAGATGGTGCCGGCGCGGTTGGGGCTGGCGGTGGACGCCAGCATTTCGCATACCTTCAGGAACTTGTCCTTGGGCGTGCCGCACACGCGCTCGACCATGTCTTCGGTATAGCGGGAATAGTGCTTCTTCATCAGTTGGTAGACGGTGCGCGGATGCGCAAGCGTCGGATCCGTCTTGACGAAGCCGTCTTCGCCGCGCTCGTAGTCCCAGCTGGCCTTGTCGTAGGAACGCTTGTCGGCGTTGTAGCCGGAATACAAGCCTTCCTCGAACGTGAAGTCCTCACGAACGATGAAAGAAAAGTCGGTGTAATTGCGCACGTACTCGTGCTGGATCTTGTCGTGATCCAACAGGTACTTGATGACGCCACCCAGGAAGATGATGTCGGTGCCGGTGCGTATGGGCGCGTAGAAGTCCGCCACGGATGCCGAACGCGTGAAGCGCGGATCCACGACGATCAGCTTCGCCTTGTTATGGGCTTTCGCTTCCGTGACCCACTTGAACCCGCACGGGTGGGCCTCGGCGGCATTGCCGCCCATGATGAGCACTACGTCCGCGTTCTTGATGTCGACCCAATGGTTCGTCATCGCTCCACGGCCAAACGTCGGGGCAAGACCTGCCACCGTCGGGCCATGTCAGACACGGGCTTGATTGTCGAACGCCAGTAATCCCATGCTACGCACGGTTTTGTGCGTGATGTAGCCAACCTCGTTGCTGCTTGCCGAGGCGGCCAGCATGCCGGTGGTCAACCACCGGTTTACCGTTTTGCCGTCCGCGGTCTTCTCGACGAAGTTCGCGTCGCGGTCGGCTTTCATGAGCTTGGTGATGCGGGTCAGCGCGTCGTCCCACGACATCCGCACCCATTTATCCGACCCGGGCGCCCGGTATTCCGGGTACTTCAGGCGATTGGGGCTGTGGATGAAGTCGATCAGGGCGGCGCCCTTCGGACAGAGTGTGCCGCGGTTGACGGGGTGATCGGGGTCGCCTTCGATGTGCATGATGCTGGCGCGCGCGTTCTTGGACCCATCGCCCAGACCGTACATCAGCAAACCGCAGGCGACCGAACAGTAGGGACAGGTGTTGCGCGTTTCGGTCATGCGCGCAAGTTTGTACTGGCGCACCTCAGCCATGGCTGTGCCGGGAGCAACCCCGAGCAATGCCAGGCTGGAGCCTGCCAGGGTTGCACCTGTCACCTTGAAGAACTGGCGGCGATTCATGTTGACCATGAAGCACTCCTCTCCTGGTGAATGACGAAAGCCGGAGGCTCGTCCGAAGGAAAAAGCCCTACAACTTCCAAGGATATTTCAACAAGTATATTCCGAAGCCGCATCACCGTGCCATGGGGTAGTCCCCGCTTTCAGCCGGGATTTGGCGGCGAAATGGGAGTTGTTCGCAGATTTTGGATGGTGTGGTGGCTGCTACCATTGCCGGCGGCCGTAGCTGGATCGGCCGCTTTTCCATCGCCTTTTCATCGCTTTCCATCGCTTTTCCCCATCTATACCGCCTGATTCGCTGGAGCGCCGATGCGCCGCTTTGCCCCCTTGGCCCTGTCCCTTGCCGCGTTGGCCGGGACAGCCGCCCCTGCTGCTGCCGCCCCCGCCCGGGCTGCCTTGTCGCCGGCCGCGGCCGCCACCGAAGCCGCCCATCAAGCGGCCATGGACGGCTATCTGTATTTCTATCCGCTGGTCACGATGGACCTGACCCGGCGCCAGTTCACGCATCCGTCGCAGGGCGCGCAAGGCGCGCCGTCCAATGCCTTCCTGCATGTCCGCACCCTGCCCCGGCCGGGCGCGGCCACGCCTTGGGCCAACCCCGACATGCTGCGCAGCACCGGCTGGGTGGACCTGACGGCCGGCCCCGTGGTGCTGTCGGTGCCGGACACGCAAGGGCGGCTGTACGCGTTGACCCTGCTGGATATGTGGACGGACGTGTTCGCCACGCTGGGCAAGCGCACGACGGGCACGGCCAAGGGCAATACCGTGATCGTGCCGCCGGGCTGGACCGGCACGCTGCCGTCGGGCATGGCACGCATCGATGCGCCCACGGCCCACGTCTGGGCGAAGGCCCTGATCCAGGCCGACGGACCGGCGGACTCCCCCGCCGCCAACACCTTGCAGGACGGATTCACACTGACGCCGCTGTCTCAGTGGAACCTGCCCGCCCAGTCGCAACGCGTGAAGTCCGACCCGAACCTGGACCTTAAAGTGCCGGTGCGCGAGCAAGTCGAATCCATGCCCACCGACGCCTTCTTCACCTATGCGGCCGAGCTGCTGCGCAAGCATCCGCCGCACGCCAACGACCAGCCCGTGCTGGCCCCACTGCGCCGGGTCGGCCTGATACCCGGCAGGACTTTCGACTTCGACCGCCTGGAACATCCCGCCAAGCAGGGCATGCGCCGTGGCCTGCGGGCAGGCCGCGAGCGCATGGAAGCCGCAGCCGGCGGCACGCTGCGCGCCCTGAACGGCTGGCAGCAGGAAACGGCCAGCATCGGCGTGTACGGCAGCGCCTATCTGCGCCGCGCGCTGGCCGCCCAGGCGCAACCCGGTTCGGGCCTGCCCGAGGATCTGACGGTGCTGCTGCTGGCCGCCGACGGCCAGGGCGCGCCGATCGATGGCGCGCACCGCTACGTGCTGCGCTTTGAAAGCGGCCAGTTGCCGCCCGCAGGCGCGCTGTGGTCGCTGGCCGCCTATGACGGCCAAGGCATGCCGGTGGCCAACATGCTGAACCGCTACGCGCTGGGTGACCGCGCGCCCTTGCGCTACAACGCCGATGGTTCGCTGGATTTGCACGTAAGCCACGCGCCGCCCCCGCCTGAAGATCAGGCCAATTGGCTGCCCATCCCGGCCGCAGGGCCGGTAACGCTGCTGCTGCGCGTCTACGAGCCCGGCCCCGCGCTGCTGGACGGGTTGTGGATGCCGCCCCCACTGGTACGCGATGCGCCGCCACCGCTGGCAGAGGCGACGTCGGCGGCAGGCGTCCCTGCGGCAGGCGTCCCTGCGGCAGGCGCTCCTGCGGCGGAACCGGTGGCCGAGGCGATGCCCGCCGCCCCGGCCAAGGCCGCTACCCCGGCACCGGCTCCCGCCGCGAAGAAACCCTAGACGGCGCCGGAATGACGGCGCCATGACAGGCGCCTGCCGCTACCATAGGCGTTTTATTCATGAATGATGAGCGCCCGCCATGGACGACGCCTTTAGCCACCAATTGTCGATGACCATCCTGATGACGCCGGATATGGCGAATTTTTCAGGAAACGTGCACGGCGGAACCATCCTCAAGTACCTGGATCAGGTGGCTTATGCCTGTGCCAGCCGGTACGCCGGCCAATATGTCGTGACCCTGTCCGTGGACCAGGTGGTGTTTCGCGAACCCATTCACGTGGGTGAACTGGTGACCTTCCTGGCGGCGGTGAACTACACCGGCCGCACCTCGATGGAGATCGGCATCAAGGTCGTCACCGAGGACATCCGCAAGAAACTCGTGCGCCATACCAACAGCTGCTATTTCACGATGGTGGCCGTGGACGACCAGGGCGCCCCGACCGCCGTGCCGCCGCTTGCACCGCGCAACCTGGAAGAAAAGCAGCGCTTCGAGGCCGCGCGCCTGCGCCGCGAACTGCGGCAGGAAATGGAACGCCGCCACGACGAGATCAAGCGCGAAACCACGCACGACACGCCGGCCGCCTGAGCGCGCCACGCCAAAAAAAACCGAGCCTCGCAGGCTCGGTTTTTTTTGTTGCAGGCGCCAGGGCGGGGCTGACGCCGTCAGGCGCGTTCCGCGGCGCCCGGCGGGCTGGGCGGCGCGGAGGCGGGTTCGCGGTCGCGGCCCACCATGCGTTTCAACCCCAGCCATTGCTGCGACCAGAAGCTGCGGCCGTAGTCGCGGCCGCCCAGTTCCGCCTGCTGGTCGTGGATGCCCGTGGGGCCGTAGCCCACGCCGAAACGGGCGGTGCGGAACAGCACGTCCCAGATCGGGAACAGCGCGGCGAAGTTGTAGCCGCCGACCGGCCCCGGCGACGATGCGTCGTAGGCGATGGAATGATGATGGCGGTGAAAGCGCGGGCTGACCAACAGGCGCTCGCCCAATGCCCCGAAATGCATGCGCAGGTTGGCGTGCGAAAAACTCTGCGCCAGTTGGGTGATCGCCACCACGACCACGAACTGCGCGGGCGGCACGCCCACCAGTTGCGACACGAATACGACCAGCACATCGCGCAGCATGTCGTCCAGCAGGTGATTGCGGTCGTCGCTCCAGATGGTCATCTGGCGCTGGCTGTGATGCACCGCGTGCAGCGCCCAGAGCCAGCTGAAACGGTGCTGGGCCCGGTGGTAGACGTAGTCGACCGCGTCGAACAGCAGCAGGTAGATGATCAGGCTGACCCAGGCCTTGTCCGTCACGCCCGGCCAATACTGGTCCAGCTGGAACGGCGCGAACCCCCAGATGTGCAGTTGCCCGAAGATGCTGTCCCAGAACGGGTCGATCGTGAAGAACAGCGCCAGGCGGAACACGCCCAGGCGGTGGATCAGCGTGTACAGCACGTCAATGCCGATCTGGCGGCGGTCGGTGACCGCTTCAACCGGCCGCAGGCGCTGCAAGGGCCCGAACACCAGCACCAGCACGGCGACCTGCACCAGGCCCACCAGCAACCACATGGTGGCGTCGTAGCCGTCTTCGATGAAGTTGCTCATCCCCAGGTGAAACAGCGCGGGCTGGATCAGGGTCTCGAAAAGCCATTGCTGGCATTCCCCGAACAATTGACTGAGGGTGTCCATGATCAATGATGCGTAGCGATCCAGTCGCGGTAGGCGGGATGCGTATTCAAGGTAGCGAAACAATAGCCCTTCTGCTGCAGGCCCACAATCAGGGGCTCGAGCACGGCGGGGGCCCAGGGATCCTGGCGCGACCAGATGCCCAGGTGCGCCAGCAGGATGTCGCCGGGCTTGATGGTGCGCAGCGCCTGGTCCAGCAGGCGGGCATTGGGGAATTTGTCGCTGGGCAGTTCATCGCCCAGGAAACCGGCGGGGGCCCAGCCCACGTGCTCGAAGCCGCAGGCCTTGGCCGCCTTCAGCAGCGCGGGCGAGGTCTTGCCGCCCGGCGCGCGGTACAGCGGCAGCATGTTCTGGCCCGTCATCTGGTGGAATCGGGTGGCGGACCGTTTGATCTCGGCGCAGTACTGCTCGGCCGTCCATTCGGCGGTCTTGCCCGTGTCCGGGCCGGCGCTGGGCTTCACGCGGAACTTGCCGCCCGGCAGGTCGCCCCGCCAGTAGACATGGTCGTAGGTGTGCGAGCCAAAGGCATGGCCTTCCGCCGCGCGCGCCTTCCACCACGGCGCCCAGACGTCGTCCAGGCTGGCGCCGTCGGTCTTCGTGCGTTCATTGGCCAGGAAGAAGGTGACCTTGACGTGATGGCGGTTGAGCACGTCGGCGATCAGCGGCGCCACGCCCATGTGGCCGGTGTCGAACGTCAGGTACACCGGCTTGTCGCACGTCGTCGGCGCGGCCGCATTCGCCATCGGGACGGCAAACGCCAGGACGGCGGCAAGAAGGCTTTTCACTGCAGGGGCGGGGCCCTTACTCCTATCGGGTTGGCGCATGGTTCAGCGTCCAGACGCCGTGCGGCGACTTGCCCACCGTGACCTGATTGACGACCTTCTTCTGTTCCAGGTCCACCACGGTCAGCTTGCGCGCCCAGCGCGACGTGACCAGCAGCGTCTTGCCGTCGGCCAGGACGTCCATGCAATCGGGGCCGCCCGGCACCGGGAAGGTGTCGGTGACGGCCAGCGTCTGCATGTCGATGCGGCTGATGGAGTTGGCGGTGCGGTTGCTGACGAACAGATGGCGCTTGTCGCCCTGCGCGCGGAAGGCGTGCGCGCCGGCGGCCGTCGGGATGCGCTTGACCAGTTTGGCCGGGCCGTTGCTGACGTCGTAGGCTTCGACGAAGGAGTCGCCGGTCAGCGCCACCAGCAACGTCTTCTGGTCGGGCGTCAGGAACACGTCGGCGGGCGTCTTGCCCACGGACACCGTCCACTTGGGCGTTTGCGTGGCCAGGTCGATGGCGATCAGTTGATCGCTGTCCTGCAACGTCACGTACGCCGTCGTGCTCTTCTTGTCGATCATGATGTGGCTGGGCGTCTTGCCCGCGGGAATACGCTTGACCAAGGTCAGGTCAAACCCCTTTTCCAGCGGCTTCCAGGCGTAGATGTCGATATGGTCCAGGCGGTTGGCCGCCGTGACGAACCATTTCATGTCCGGCGAGAATTGCAGCTGGTAGGGGTCGACGATACCGGTCAGGGTGCGCTGTACTTCACCGGTCTTGGGGTCCATCAGCGTGATGGAATCGCCCGTGGCGTTGGCCACCATCAGCGACTTTTCGTCCGGGGTCAGATACAGGTGGTGCGGTTCCTTGCCGGTGGGCACGCGCCGCAGTTCCTTGTAGGAAACCGGGTCGACGATGCTGACGTTGGCGTCCAGGGAGTTCAGGACAAAAATCGGGGCGGATGCTGCCGCTGCGCTAAGCGCCATCCCTACGCCGGCCAAGGCGTAGCGGACAAAATGCAAGGGGTTCAATTTCAAGGTCCGGCAAGTAAGGATCGGGCACCGATCCCAATGCCCGCCATTTTAGGCACAGCCACCTTTCAAAAGGGCAACAGCCGGGGGTTTGGCGACAAACGTACACGCCTGTTGCGACCCCGCAACAACCCCCGCCTGAAAACCCTCTGAATTTATTGAAAAGTCATTTGGCGCCAACGGGTTGCGCATCAGCGTCGACCCAGGCATCGGACGCGATATCGCGTTCGCGCAAGGCTGCCGCGCGGGACGCCGACGAGGGGCCCAGATCGGCTTCGCGCACGCCGCCTTGCGGACCGATGACAAAGGTGCCGATGCCGGTCTTGCCATAGCGCGCCGGCCAAGCCACGATGCGATACGCAGCATCTTGCCCGCCCGGCAGCACCTTGTAGCGGTAACCGGCATAGGCGTCCTCCACCGGCACGTCAGGCCCCATCACCAACGCGTCCGGCCCAAAGGCCTGCGGCGGCGCGCCCGGCACCTCGGGCCAGTACAAGCCGTCCATCGTGCCGGGGCGGCTGACCAGGCGGGTCGCATAGCGGCCCTGCCCCACGCCTTGTTGATAGCGGGTCTGCGCCGCCTGCAGCTGCTGCAGGGTTTCGATTGCAGTCAGTTCGTTGCGGCCGATGGCACGGCGCTGAATTTCGGCCTTGCCCGCCGCCGGGTCGAACCGCCAACCCTTGCCTGTTTGCACGATGGGTACTGGCATGGTCCATCCGGAATCGCCGACGGCCAGCCAGGAGCGGCCGCCGTCCGCGACGATCTCGTGCTTTTTCGCCCACGCGGCAAGGAAACGGTAGATATCGTCCTGCGCCACGCCGCCCGGCACGATCTGCTTGTGATCAGGCCCCAACACCTTCGCAATGGCGACCGGGTCGCTGGTGGCCAGCGCGTCGGCAAAGGCATCCGCCGCTGCCTGCGACGTCGGATACACGCTCTGCGCCGCGACCGGTGCCACCGACCCTAACGCCAGCAATGTCGCGGCGCCCAGCACGCGGGCACGAACCCAGGCATTCGTCATGAAAGCTCCCTTGTCCATGGTGCTTACCTCCGGCCGCCGAAATGACCGCCGCCACCGCCACCGCCGCCCATATGGTGCCCGCCGCCGCCTCGCTGGAAGCCGCCTCCGCCGCCGCCCCGGTTCATGTCGCTGCGGTGGCTTTGCTGACGCATGCGGTCGCCGTTGCCGGCGTCGTGCAGCGCGCTGCTGCTATTGGACGCCCGCGCCCGGTCACGCGCGGCGGATTCGTCGGCACGCTGGCGTTGCGCCGCGGCCTGGCGATCGTGCGTAGATGCGCCGGAGGCGTGCTGCCTCTGCCCACCCTGCGCCCGGTCATGGTCACGCGCGCCTTGTCCCGCGCCCTGGGCATGGTCACGCGCGCCGTTGCCACCCCGCCCCGCCGCGCCTTGTCCGCGCCCGGCGCCCGGTTCGGCATGGCCCGCAATCGGTTGCCCCGTGCGCCCCTGGAAGGATTGCGCCGCACGGTCGCGGGCCGCATCGCGCGAATTCGGCGCAGCGGCGCCCATCGAGGCCCTGCCGCCTTGGCCCGCGCGTTGCTGTCCCGCCTGGCGATTCTGCAGGCCCGCCTGACGCTGGCTGTCGAAACGCTGGCGGTTGGCCTGGTCCGCGTACGGGGTGTTGCCGCGATTGGCCGGATTGTGTTGCCAGGACACGTTGTTGTTCCGGGCGTTGTCGATGCGTTGATTGACGTTGACGTTGTTGTACCGGTTGACGTCGATGTCGACGTCGTTATGTCCCCAGTTGAATCCGCCCCACATCGAATCGACGGCGGCCACGCCCAGGCCAAAACCGATGCCGGCCACCAGCGAGCTCGCGAAGACGGAGCCCGGCGGCGGCGGATAGTAATAGGGGGGGTATGACGGGTAGGCCCAGGCGCCGTAGACCACGGTCGGGTTGTAGCTGGGCACGTAGACGACTTGCGGGTCGGCCGGCTCGATCACGACCACGGTCTTGTCGTTGGTGGTGCTTGAGGAGACCTTCTGCTGCGGCGTGCTCTTCAGGTTGCCGGCCTTTTCCGCCTGCACGCGCAGCCGCTGAACCGAGTCCATCACGCCGTCGGGTTGCGCCAGGAAGGCATCGCCCACCGATTTCACCCAGTCGGGTTGCCGGCCCATCATGTCCATGACGGAGGGGAAGGCGACCAGCGATTTGACGCTGGGGTCCCAGCTTTCGCCTTCGACGGCCTTGACCGCCTTGTCGCCGGATTCCGACGTGTGCGCGGCCGACCACTGGGCCGCGGCGGCGATGTCGTCGGGGTAGGTTGCCCCCATGAGGATCTGCGACAGCAAGGCATCAGGGTATAGCGCCACCGGCGCCATCAGCTGATCCAACTGCCCATTGTCGAGCTTGGTTTGCGCCATGGCGGGCAGGCAGACCGCCAGCCCCAGGCATAACCAGCCGATGAACCACCCTTGCAGTCGACGCATGAACCGTTCTCCGTGAAGCAACGCATGAAGCCACAAGCCAGGAGGAAACCGCCGGATAACGCGCTGACAATATATGCCTAACGCCGGCACAAGGAAAGCGCCGGCGTCGATCCATTCGTTTTCACAGTTTGGCGACGGACACCTCGGTCGCCTTCACAAAGGCCAGCACTTCGGTGCCGACCTGCAAGTCCAGCTCTTTGACGGAACGCGTGGTGATCACCGACGTGACGATGCCTGCGGGGGTGTCCACATCCACTTCGGACACCACCGGGCCCAGGATGATTTCCTTGATCTTGCCGCGGAACTGGTTGCGGGCGTTGATGGATTGAATGGTCATGGTCTTGCTCCTGAAAGGGAAAAGGCGGCGCCGTCATGGCGCCATTGCGTGAATGCTGGCCGCGCGGCGCTATACCGCCAGCCGTAAATGCCGAATCTGGACCACCGGCGCCAAGTGCCGGTCCGCGTCCGGCGGGTCGGGTTCTTTCAACACGGCGCGCAACACGCGCGCCGCCAAAGCCGCGAAGGCGGGCGAACCCCGGGCGCGCGGCCGTGCCAGTTCGACCCGTTCGTCGAACACCACTACGCCGTCGTCCATCACCAGGATGCGATCGGCCAGCGCCACCGCCTCGTAGACGTCGCGCGTGGCCAGCACGGCCGTGAATCCGGCATGCCGCCACGCTTGCTCGATGGCCGCCTGAGCCTCGATGCGCGTCAGGGCATCCAGGCCGCCTGACGGCTCGTCCAGCAGCAACAGGCCGGGCCGCCGCGCCAGCGCGCGCGCCAAGGCCACCCGCTGGCGCTGGGTCTCGGTCAGCCTGGCCGGCCAGTCGTCGCCGTGCCCGCCCAGCCCCGCTTGCCGCAACGCTTCGCCGGCCCGCGCCCGCGCGCCGCCCGGCAGCCCAAGCGCCACGTTCTGCCAGACACGTTTCCACGACAGCAGGCGGGCGTCGGGAAACAGCAGCCGCACGCGGTCATCGGACGCCCATTGCGGAAAGCCGTCGAACAGTACGGGGGATCGCGCGGGCGGTCCGCCCTGCTCGCCGCTGGGGCGCTCCAGCCCCGCCAGGATGCGCAGCAAGGTGCTCTTGCCGGCGCCGCTGCGTCCCGCGACCGCCACGAATTCACCGGCGGCGATGTCAACGTCCAATCCCTTGAGCACATCGCGCGCGCCATGGCGTTTGCTCAGGTTGCGCACGGTGACGCGCAGCGCCCGCCAGTCGTCCTGCCCCGCGTCCGGCGCCTCGTCGTGCCGCGCCCGCCCCGGCACCTCCAGGTGCTGCAGCAGTTCGAACTCGTTGGGATGGACAAACATGACCCTGCGCTCCCGCCGGACGGCCCTAGCGGGCCGCTTCCAGCTTCTGCTGATAATCGGTCTTCACGAAACCGGCGAACGATTGCTCGGTGACCGCCAGGAACTCCCGCGACGCATACGCGGCCGCGATGTCTTTCACGAAGGGTTTGTCGATGTCGGCCGTGCGCACCGCCACCAGGTTCTGATAGGTGGGCGTGGTCTTCTCCAACGCCAGCGCGGCCGTCAGCTTCAGGCCGGACGCCAGGGCGAAGTTGCCGTTCACGAACGAATAGTCCGTGTCGTCCAGCGACCGCGGCAGCTGTGCCGCCTCAAGCGGGATCAGCTTGATCTTCTTTACATTGACGGCCACGTCCTTCTCGGACACCTGCAAGGGGTCGTAGCCTTCGCGCAGCGTCACCCAGCCCAGGTCCTGCAGCACCACCAGCGCGCGCGCCTGGTTGGTCGGGTCGTTGGGCACCGCGACGCTGACGCCGTCGGGCGCTGCGTCCACGCTCTTGTATTTCTTGCTGTAGATGGCGATCGGCGCGGTGGGCACCTTCACCAGCTCGGACAGTTCCAGCTTGTTCCTGGCCGCGAAGTTCTTCAGGTAAACCACATGCTGGAAGGCGTTGGCGTCCAGCGCGCCTTGCGCCAGCGCGAAGTTCGGCTGGATGTAGTCGTTGAATTCCACGATCTTGACCGTGTAGCCCTGTTTCTCCAGGATGGGCTTGATGCCCAGCTTGATCTGGTCGCTATAGGGACCGGCGGTGGCGCCGAACACGATCTCTTTCTTGGCCGGGTCCGCGGCTTGCGCGGCGCCGGCCACGGACAGCGCGACCAGCGCCGCGATCAGGGTCGAACGGGGGAATGCCATGGGAGTTCTCATTGGAATCAACGCTTGTCGATACGGCGCGCGACGGTATTGCCGGCGACCTGGATGATCTGCACCAGCACGACGAGCAGCGCCACGGTCAGCACCATCACGTCGGTCTGGAAACGGTAGTAGCCATACCGGATGGCCAGGTCGCCGATGCCGCCGCCGCCCACCACCCCGGCCACCGCCGAGTACGAAAGAAAGCTGACGGCCAGCACCGTCAGGGCCAGCACTAGGCCGGAACGCGCCTCCACCAACAGCACGCGGCGCACAATTTGCAGTTCCGACGCACCGGCGGCATGCGCGGCCTCGATCACGCCCCGCGGCACGTCGCGCAGGCACTGCTCCACCAGCCGCGCAAAGTACGGGATCGCCGCGAACGACAGCGGCACCGCCGCCGCCACGGGTCCGATGGACGTGCCGGCGATCACCCGCGTGAACGGCACCAGCGCCACCAGCAGGATGATGAACGGGAACGAGCGCACGGTATTCACGGTCCAGCTGAGCAGCCGGTGCAACACCGGACGGTCCAGCGATTGGCCGGGCCCCGTCAGGAACACCCACACGCCCAATGGCCCGCCCAGCAAGATGGATGCCGCCAGCGCGATGGCCAGCATCAGAAAGGTCTGGCCGACCGCCACGCCCAGCTCGGGCAGCAACTGCACAAAGGTATCCAGCATCATGCGACCTCTTCGTAGGGATGGGTGGCTTCGCGGATAAGCTCGCGGCCCAGCGCGGACGACAGGTGCACATTGGCGCCGGAGATTTCGGCTTGCTCAAGCACCTGCCCGTTTTCCATGACGGCCACGTGGCGGCACAGGGCGCGCACGACCGCCAGTTCGTGCGTGACGATCACGATGGTCACGCCCAGGCGCTTGTTGATGTCGCGCAGCACGGCAAGCACCGACCGGGTGGTCTCGGGGTCGAGCGCGGAGGTGGGTTCGTCGCACAGCAGCACCGCCGGTTCGCTGGCCAACGCGCGGGCGATGGCCACGCGCTGCTTCTGGCCGCCCGACAACTGCGCGGGGTAGCTGGCCGTCTTGTCCGTCAGCCCGACGATTTCCAGGCACTCCCGCACGCGCTGCGCAATCTGTTCGCGGCTACGCCCGCCATGCACGCGAAGCGCAAACGCCACGTTCTCGAACACGGTCTCGTTCTGCAGCAGGTTGAACTGCTGGAAGATCATGCCGATGTGCTGGCGCGCGCCGCGCAATGCGCGCTTGGACAGCGCCGTCAGTTCGGTGCCCGCCACGTGCACGGCGCCGGCATCCGGACGTTCGAGCAGGTTGATCAGCCGCAGCAGCGTGGACTTGCCCGCGCCGCTCTTGCCGATGATGCCGAAGGTGTCGCCGGCACGGATCGACAGCGACACGTCCCGCACGGCGTCGAAACGGCCGTCGCGCGTCGCGTAGGACTTGCTGACCGCATCCAGGCGGATCACCGTCTGCGGCACGGCGGACAGGGGAGAAATCGGGTTCATCGCGGGGCTCCGGTCAGGGTGTGGCACATCAGGAGTCCGCGGCGGCATCCCAGCGCAAGGCGCGGCGCGCCAACACGCGGATCAACGTATCCGCGGCCAGGGCCAATAGCGCATAGGACAGAATCGGCGCCAGCGTCGTCGCGCCATCGCTGGATCGCGCGATGGCGGTCTGGGCCATGCCCCGCCACGCCCAGAACAGCGCCAGCGCCAGCCGCGCGCCGGACAGCAGCGCTGGCAAGGCGCCAGGAAGGATCACGTCGCGCCACAGCGGCCAGCCGGCCAGGCCGACCGAACGGCCCATCTCGATCAGTTTCGGATCCCCCGCGCGCACGCCGCGCCAGGCGCCCAGGCCTGCGCCCAGCAACAGCGCCGCCGCCGCGCCTGACAGGTCGGCCCGAAGCAGCGGCCACAGCGCCAGCAACGCGGCGGCCGCCAGCCAGGGCGCAAGCACGTTGCGCGCCGCGCGACGGCGCGGAGACGAAGCAAAAGCGGAGGCGAAGGCGGAGGCGAACATCAGCTTGCCGATTCCTTCGGCACCAGCTCGGTCGCCATGACTTCGCCGAAGGGTCCCGTCAGCACGGCGTTGCCAACCTGGCGCTGCGCTTTGCCGGGCAACAGCGGAAACACCAATTCGGCAAACCGATAGGACTCTTCCAAATGCGGATAGCCAGAGAAAATAAACGTGTCGATACCCAGGTCGGCATATTCCTGAATGCGCGCGGCGACCGTCTGCGGATCGCCGACCAGCGCCGTGCCCGCGCCACCGCGCACCAGCCCCACCCCGGCCCACAGGTTGGGCGAGATTTCCAGGTGCGAGCGGCCGCCCTGGTCATCGCTGAGCTTTCCGCCATGCAGGGCAGCCATGCGGCGCTGGCCTTCCGAATCCATCTTGGAGAATGCCGCTTGCGCGGCCCGCACCGAATCTTCGCTAAGGTGGCTGATCAATTCGTCCGCGGCCGCCCATGCGGCCGTTTCCGTTTCGCGCACGATGACGTGCAGGCGGATGCCGAAACGCACGGTCCTGCCGTGTTTGGCGGCGCGCTCGCGCACGTCCGCGATTTTCTTGGCCACCGCCTCGGGCGGCTCGCCCCACGTCAGATAGACGTCCAGCTGTTCGGCGGCCAATTCATGGGCGGCCTCGGATGAACCGCCAAAGTACAACGGCGGATACGGCTTCTGCACGGGCGGGTAAATGACTTTCCCCCCCTTGGAGACGAGCTGCTCGCCCTGGAAGCTGTAGCCTTCCGCGTCGTGGCTGCGTTCCAGGATGCCGCGCCAGATGTTCAGGTAGTCGGCCGTGATGGCGTAGCGTTCGTCGTGGCTGACGAAGACGCCGTCGCCTTCCAGTTCGCCCGGATCACCGCCCGTCACCACATTGACCAGCAGGCGTCCTTCGGACAAGCGGTCGAACGTCGCGGCCATGCGCGCCGATAACTGCGGCGAACTGACGCCCGGCCGGATCGCCACCAGGAACTTCAGCTTGCGGGTAGCGCCGATCAGGCTGGAAGCCACGACCCATGCGTCCTCGCAGGACCGGCCCGTGGGCAGCAGTACGCCGTCGTAGCCCAGCGTGTCGGCGGCCACGGCCACCTGCCGGAAATAGTCGTAGCTTGCGGCGCGCGCGCCCTGGCTGGTGCCCAGGTAGCGCGAATCGCCGTGCGTGGGAATGAACCAGAAAACATCCATGACGGAACTCCGGGGTCAGACGCTGAAGCCGCCCGCAAGCGCGAGGCGTCCCAGGTCATAGGCTTCATGGGCAACGACGCCGCGCGGCAACACCTGCTCGGCCAGCCGGTCGACGGAGTCTTCCAGCCGCTCGCGGACGTCATCGTCGATATGGATACGGCCGTCGTCTTCGACTTGGACCTGTTTGTCGGTGGCGTAGACGCCGGCCAGGATGTGGCGCGCGCCCAAGGCGGACAGCACCGGTTTCAAGCCGTATTCCAACGCCAGCAGATGCGCCGGGCTGCCGCCCGTGGCGATAGGCAGCACCACCTTTCCCGCCAGCGCCTTTTCATCCAACAAATCCAGCACGGCCTTCAGCCCGCCGGAGAACGACGCCTTGTAGACCGGGGTCGAGATCAACACCGCATCCGCGGCCGACACGCGCGCCCGCAACGCGCCGGCCGCGGCGCCCGAGTAATGGCCTTCGATCAATTCTTCGGCCGGTATGTCGCGCAAGCCCAATTCCACGACCCCGAGTCCGCGCGAACGCAGCAGATGGGCGGCATGGCGCAGCAACGCGGAAGAACGGGAACGCTGTGACGGGCTACCCGCCAACGTGATGATGCTCATGATGATTCGCCGAAAGTCGCGCGTTAAAAAGCGGGGATGAGGGAACCCTTGAATTCCTTCTCGATATAGGCGCGCACTTCGGGGGACTGGTACGCGGCCACCAGCTGCTTCACCCAGGGCTGGTCGCGGTCTTTCGTCCGCACGGCAATGAGGTTGGCGTAGGGCCCGTCAGGGGCCTCGCGCCCGATCGCGTCGCGCGCCGGCACCAGCCCCGCCTGTTCGGCGTAATCGTTATTGATGGAGGCCGCCGTCAGATCGTCCAGCGACCGTGGCAACTGCGCGGCATCCAGCGCCACCAGCTTGATCTTGCGTGGGTTCGACACCACGTCCAGCGGCGTCGCCGTGTTCTTCTGTTCCGCTTCCGGCTTCAGCGTGATGATCTTGTACGCCGCCAATAGACGCAGCGCGCGATTGCCATTCGAGGGATCATTCTGAATCCCGACCGATGCGCCCGCGGGCAAGTCATTCAACGACTTGATCTTTCGCGAGTAAAAACCCAGCGGCGCCGTAACGGTCAAGCCCGCAGGCACGATATCAAACCCTCGCGCCTTGATCTGATTGTCCAGGAACGGTTTGTGTTGAAACGCGTTGGCATCGAGATCGCCCGCGTTAAGGGCGGCATTGGGAAGTTGATAGTCGTTGAACTTGACGAGCTTGATGACAAGACCGTCCCGGGCCGCAACCTTCTGGACAACATCAAAGATCTTTTCGGCAGTACCCACGGAGATGCCGACCGTGATGGTGTTCTTGTCTTCAGCCTGCGCAGGCGCGGCTAAGGCGACGGCAAGCGTGGATGCGGCCAAGAGGCGAAGCAGCGATGACATGTTTGAAAGCCCGGGATAGAAAGTGATTGATGGATTCTGTCATCGCGGGTCAACGGCGAAAAATACTTAGTCGGTATGAAGTTATGTCTTGGGATGTAGGACGCTTCGGGAGTTATGGATTTTGGAAATATGGCGTTATTGCTGGGGGTTCTTAAAGGGGGAAGGAGTGATGGTGGAAGAGGCAGATTCTTGAGGCGGAGGCCTGCAAGAATCACCGCCCTACCTTTCAGACGGGTTGCGCGCGTATGGGCCTGCCTAAGCAAGCGGCTATCTGCCGCGCGCCGCCCGTCGCTCCACCTCCCCACCTGAAGGCGGGGACCACTAGCAAACAAGTCAACACCAGCGCGCCAGCGACCGCCGCATCGACGCATCAACGCCACGTATGCAGAATGCGGCCGCCCGCGCGGCCGCATGAAGCGGGCCACGCAAATTTCGTCAGTAATGAGCGATCCAGCAGCGCATCGAGCCAAGACGGCGCCAGCCCGTCGTCGGGGTCGGGCTGATGGCGCGCAACCTTGATG
>NZ_JBHFII010000057.1:0-12384 GCF_057334215.1 Achromobacter maghribensis
TACGAACCTACGAACCTACGAACCTACGAACCTACGAACCTACGAAGCCACGAAGCCCCGCCACAACGCCCCGCAATCCCCCAAAAACCCGTCACTCAGACAACGGATCCTGAAACTGCGAACACTTCACCTGCACCAGCTTCCGATCCTGCAACCGCAACGCCGTCAGCGCTCCCCCCCACACGCATCCGGTGTCCAGGCAGATCACGTCCGGGCGTTGCAGCAAGCCCAGCGTCGACCAGTGTCCGAAGACCGTTGTGATGTCGCGTGTCGCCCGGTTCGGGACGTCGAACCAGGGGACCAGCCCCGGGGGCCAGGCGCCTGGGGCGACCTTGGTGGCGAACTCCATGTGGCCGTTTGGCGTGCACAGGCGGATGCGCGTCAGCGCATTGATGATCACCCGCATCCGCTTGCCGCCCTTGTGGTCTTCTTTCCACGTGGCCGGTTCGTTGCCGTACATCTTCTGCAGCGCCTTCTGCCAGTTCGGGCCGCGCAGCGCGTCTTGCACCTCGCCGGCCAGCGACAGCGTCTTGGCGACGTCCCATTTTGCCAGCGTGCCGGCGTGCACCAGCAGATGGCCTTGTTCGAAATGGGCCAGCGGGCGGAACCGCAGCCAGTTGATCAGGGCGGTTGCGTCCGGCGCGCGAAGGATGTCTTCGAGCGTGTCCGATTTTGACGGCTTGCGCACCCCGGCCGCGGCGGCCAGCAGGTGCAGGTCGTGATTGCCCAGCACCGACGTCGCGCGGTCGCCCAGGTCGATGATGCGGCGCAGGGTCTCCAGCGACTGCGGGCCGCGGTTGACCAGGTCGCCGGCGAACCAGAAGCGCGACTTCGGGTCGCCGACCAGATCGGGGTGGGACAGCAAGCGATCCAGCGGCGAGCAGCACCCCTGCACGTCGCCGATCATCCAGATACTGCCGTTCATGCGGGACTCTTGCTCCAAGGCCAGCGTTGTTGGACGAACCGGGTAAAGGTGTGGCGGTATTCCATATAGCTCATGGCGCCCAGCGCCAGCGTCATGGCCCCGATGTTCGGGCCCAGGGCGGTCAGCCAGGGCGGCCACTTACCCAGCATGCCTACGTTCAACGCCAACTGGTTCAGCATGAAGAAACCCACGCCCAGCAAGATGCCGATGAAGACCTTGGCGCCGACGCCGCCGCGGCGGGTCTGCATCAGGCCGATCGGCGCGGCAATCGTGATCATCACCAGCAACGTGAACGGATAGGCCAGTTTGCGCCACAGCGCGACGACCTGTCGACCATATTGCAGCTGGTTGTCGCGCAAATACTCCACATAGTCCAGCAACGTGATGATGGACATGCGTTCAGGCGTCAACACGCGGGCCAGCAGGCGTTCGGGGCTGAGGGTGGTGTCGACCGTGCGTTCGGGCACCTTCACCACGGCGGCCGGGGGATTCTTGGGCGGACGGGCGTTGGCCAGCGCCTCGGAGGCGTCGTTGTCCAGCCGCGTTTCGGCCACGTCCTTCAGCACCAGGTCGCCGTGGGCGAACAGCCCGGTAGGCGCCGTGGAGAGGACGGAAAGCGTCAGGTCTTTCTTGAATTCGTAGAGGGTGACGTTGGCCACCTGGCCGTCGCCCTTGAGTTCGCCGATATTGATGATCCGGGTGCCGCCGTTGGCCGTGGGTTCCTTGAACCAATAGCCGCTCTTCAGGCGGTCGCCGCCGGCCTTGCCGCGAAATAGCAGGTTGGCTTCACCGCTTTTGATCTCGGCCCACGGGGTGACGTATTCGGACAGCAGGGCCGCGCCGATCATCAGGGGAATGGTGACGACCCACAGCATGCGCAGCAGGCGCATCCCGCTGACGCCCGAGACCCGCAAGATGACGAGTTCGTTGCGCTGCGCAAGGCCGGCCAGCGCCAGAATCGCGCCGATCAGCAGCCCGATGGGCAGCAGGTCGTACAAGCGGGTGGGAATGGCCAGCGCCTGCATGTAGAGCAGGGCCATCATGGAGAACTTGTCGCCCACGTTGTCCAGGTCGTCCACCAGCGCGAAGAACGTGAAAAGGCCTAGCAGGGCCATAAGGACCACTGCGCAAGAGCGATAGATCTCGCGGGCCAGGTAGCGACGTGCGGTACGCATGAAAAGGAATGGGAGCGCGTAAACGTGAAAGCTTAACAAATCCCACCGGCAAGGGTGGGGAAGGCCTGACGGATTGTCGTGGTTTCGGATGTCAGGGGATATCGACCATCTGCATCCGGCGGGTCAGGACGCCGACGCGGGAGTTCAGGTAGTTGGAATTGCGGCGGCTGTCATAGAAGCGAGGGTTGGGCAGCATGGCGGCCAGCCGGGCGGCCTGGCTGGCGCCCAGGTTGGCCGCCGTGGTGTTGAAGTAGTGTTTCGAGGCGGCCTGCGCCCCGAATACGCCTACGCCCCATTCGGCCACGTTCAGATACAGTTCCAGGATGCGCTCCTTGGTCATGACGTGTTCGATCATATAGGTCAAAACCAGTTCCTGGCCCTTGCGAATATAGCTGCGTGAACTGGACAGGAACAGGTTCTTGGCCAACTGCTGGGTGATGGTGGAGCCGCCGCGCATCTTGCTGCGGCCGGCTTCTTCCTGGCGCTGGTTGTATTCCCAGGCTTTGCGGATGGCGTCCCATTCGATGCCGTCGTGCCCGGTGAAGTTAGAGTCTTCCGAGGCCACCACCGCGCGCTTGAGGTTGCGGTTGATCTTGTCGTAGGGCACCCACTCGTATTGCAGTTTGAAGTCCGGGTTGCCTTCGCGCAGGCGCGACAGCTCTTCGCGCATGATCGCGCTGCTGCCGGGGTCGCGGTAGTTGTACCAGACCACTTGGGCAAAGAGCCAGAATTGATACAGCAGGACCAGGCACACCAGCGCCATCAGGACGCCGGTGGTGATCCGGAACCAGGATCGGCCCTTGCGCGCCGCCATGCTGTTCAGCGTCCCGCCATGAGCGTCTCGCGCAGCGCCGCCAGCACAGGCGCCGGATCGGGGCGCACGCCATGCCAGATGAAAAAGCTCTCGGCGGCCTGGCCCACCAGCATGCCCAGGCCATCAGCCGTCAGCGCGGCGCCGTCGGCCTCTGCCTGTTTCATGAAGGCGGTGGGGGTGGCGCCGTACATCATGTCGTAGGCCGCGGCGCCCTCGGCGTACAAGCCGGCCGGCAAGTCGGGGGCGGCGTCCTGCAGGCCGCTCGCCGTGGCGTTGATGACCAGGTTCCAGCCGCCAGGCAGGGCGGCGTCGGCCAACCCGCCCGCCGTGACCCGGGTCTGCGGCGACACGCCGGTGCTGCGCCAGGCGTCGGCCAGTTCCAGCGCCTTGGACGCCGTGCGGTTGACGATGTGCAGGCGAACGCAGCCGGCTTCCGCCAGGGGCTGCAGCACGCCACGGGCGGCGCCGCCCGCGCCCACCAGCAGCACCGACGCGCCGTTCAAGCGCACGCCCAGGCGCAGCAGGTCGGACACCAGGCCTACGCCGTCCGTGTTGCAGCCGTGCCAGGCGCCGTCGCGCCAGGACAGGGTGTTGACCGCTCCGGCCAGCCGCGCGCGGGCGGTCAGCCTGCCCGCCGCCAGCGCGTAGGCGTCCCGCTTGAAGGGCACCGTGACGTTCAGGCCCAGTCCGCCCTCGGCCACGAAGGCGGCAGTGGCTTGCGTAAATCCGTCCACCGGCGCCAGCAGGCGCTCGTAGCGCAACGGCTTGCCGGTCTGCTGGGAGAACAGCTCGTGGATCTGAGGCGAGCGGCTGTGCGCGATGGGATTGCCGATGACGGCGTAGCGGGCAAGAGGGATCGCCTCGGTCATGGGGCTTGTGTTTCCAGGGTGTCGTTGACGAAATGCCAGGTGCGGGTGATGACCAGCACGTCGGTGTCGCGAGCGATGTCGGGGGGGAACGGGGGGAAGGGGGCCGCCAGTTGGACGATGCGGCGGGCGGCCTGGTTCAGCACCGCGTGCGGCGAAGGCTGGTCGATTTCGACGTTGGCGATGCTTCCGTCGCTGCGGACCGATACCGTGATGCGCAGCGTACCGTAAATGCGTCCGCGCGCCTCGTCCGGGTAATGCTTTGTGCCGACCGCCTCGATGCGGGTGCGCCAGGCGTCCAGGTACGCGGCGTAGCGCGAGGCCTCCGCCGAGGGGGCCACGAACTGCTTGCGGGGTTCGGCGCTGTATTGCTGCACCCGGGCGGCCAGGGCGGCGACCTGGGCGTTCTGGATCACGCTGGCCTGGTCTTGGGAGTCCTGGCCCAGATCGGTCCCGTCCGGCCACGGGTTGACGGCCTGGCGCTCGGCGCCGGCCTTCTCCTGCGAGCGCAACTGGGTCATGAGGCGGGTCTGTTCGGCTTCCAGCTGCACTTGCCGGCGGCGCATGGCTTCCAGCACGATCGTTTCGGCGGATGCGCCCGTCTGGGGCAGCGGGGTGGTGGTCATGCCACGGTCGGCGTTGCCGCCGCCGCTCATCTGATTCTGCGCCTGGGCGCGCGGCGTGTCCGGCGGCGTTTCGCTGCGGGCGTTCAGCAGCACGACTTCCAGGCTGGTCACGGGCGGGCGGGTAAGAGCGGGCACGCCGAAGCGCCACGCCAGGGCGCCGGCGTGCACCAACAGCGATATTGCAATGCCGATGCGCAGGTAGTGCTGGGCGGGAGCGCCCAGCCACCGCACGTAACGGCCTAGCGGGGAGGAGGAATCAGGGCGTTGCACGGACGCATTGTAAGTCGAGTCCACGTCGCCCGGCATGCCAGCCAACGGCTTGTAACAGCTATTGGACGGCGCGCCGGGCCGCCGACCGGGCACGGCTCGGGTCTCGCCACATGCGGTGCAACATGCGGCGCCACACGCGGCATGACCCGCGCGGCATGACCGTGGCGCGTCAGGCTGTCTTGCGCGGGAAGACCCAGACCTTGCTGGCGGGCAGCGCCAGCCGGCACGGGCCGGGCTCGCGGCCTTCCGGACCATAGGCACGCAGGGCCAGGGTGTTGGCGGGGTCCGCGTCGGGCGTGCGGAACAGGTATTCCCAGCGGTCGCCCAGGTACATGCTGGTCAGCAGCGGCATGTCCAGGTGGTTGCCGTCGGGGTCGTCCGCCAGGCGCACTTGCTCCACCCGGATCACCGCCGTGCCGTCCTGGCCCGGGGTCACGCCTTCGCCGGCCTTGCCCCAGAGGGCCCAGCCACGGCCTTCGATGCGGGCCCGGCCGTCGCGTACTTCCGTGACCTTGCCTTCCAGCCGGTTGTTGCTGCCCATGAACTCGGCGGTGAAAAGCGTGGAAGGCGACCCATACATTTCCTGCGGCGTGCCCTGCTGTTCGATCTTGCCGTTGTTCAACAGCAGGATGCGGTCGGAAATGGCCATGGCTTCGCTCTGGTCATGCGTCACCATCAGTGCCGACAGCCCCAGGCGGATGATCAGTTCGCGCAGGAAGGCACGGGCCTCTTCGCGCAGCTTGGCGTCCAGGTTGGATAGCGGTTCGTCCAGCAGGATGACGGGCGGGCTATACACCAGCGCCCGGCCGATGGCCACGCGCTGCTGCTGGCCGCCGGACAGCGCGTGCGGATGGCGGTGGCCCAGCTTGCCCAGGCCCAGCTGGTCCAGCACGGCCTGCACGCGTTCGCGCACTTCGGCCGACGGCACCTTGCGCAACTTCAGCGGGTAGGCCACGTTTTCAAACACGGTCTTGTGCGGCCACAGCGCGTAGGACTGGAACACCAAGCCCAGGTTGCGCTCTTCGGCGGGAATCTCCTTGCGCGCGCCACCGTCGTAGACGATGCGATCGCCAATGGTGATGCGGCCGCGCTTGGGGCCTTCCAGCCCGGCCACGGCCCGCAGCAGCGTGGTCTTGCCGCTGCCCGAGGGGCCCAGCAACGACACCACTTCGCCCTGGCGCAGTTGCATCGACACGCCCTTCAGCACGGGGTTGTCGCCGTAGTCCAGGTGCAGGTCTTCTACAGAAAGCTCAATCATGAAGTTTGACTCCGAATCGCAGGGCGATGCCCAGGCCGATCACGACCAGAACGATATTGATGAAGGAAAGCGCGGCCACGATGTCGATGGCGCCCGAGGCCCACAGCGACACCAGCATGGAACCGATGGTCTCCGTGCCGGGCGACAGCAGGTAGACGCCGGTGGAGTATTCGCGCTCGAAGATCAGGAACATCAGCAGCCACGAACCGATCAGGCCGTACTTGGCCAGCGGCACCGTGACGTGGCGCGTGACCTGGCCACGGCGCGCGCCGGCGCTGCGGGCGGCCTCTTCCAGTTCGGGGCCCACTTGCAGCAGGGTCGACGAAATCAAACGCAGCCCGTAAGCCATCCACACCACCGTGTAGGCCAGCCACACGCTGAAGATGGTGCTGCGCATGGCGCGCAGCCATTCGATGAAGTTCTCGCGCAGCCATTCGGCGAACGGCAGCGCCGACAGCCAGCCGTTTTCATCCACGTCCAGGGCGTTGTCCAGCCACATCGGCACAAACAGGAACACCCACAGGAAGGCCAGGCCGGCCAGCAGGCCGGGCACGGCGCGCGGCACCAGCACGCTGTAGTCCATGAAGCGGGTGACGTTGTCCGGCTTGCGGTGCATGGCCAGGCCCACGAACATGTAGCACATCACCGCCAGCGCGCCGCCGAACACCCCGATGGCCACCGAGTTCACAATGGCGCGGATCAGGTTGGGCTGTGCGAAGACCGTATGGAAAGCATCCAGCGACAGCACGTCGAACAGCGACACCCCCATGCCCCAGTTGGACACGAACGCGCGCAGCAGCACCCCCAGCAGTGGCACCACGATGGTGACCACCAGCCAGAACGCCACGACCGCGCCTGCCGCCCAGCGCCATTTGCCCAGCGGCAACGGGCGCGCCCGCGAGGCCTTGCCCTTGACGGTAACGAAGCGGTTGGCGGTGCGCATCAAACGACGTTGCAGCATCACCAGCGGGATCGTCATGCAGATCAGGATCACGGCCACGGCCGCCATCAGGTGATACGACGGAATGCCCAGCTTGTTGGTCAGCTTGTACAGGTAGGTGGCCAGCACCAGGTTGCCTTCCGGATCGCCCAGCACCAGCACCAGGCCGAACACTTCCAGGCCCAGGAAGAACAGCAGCACGGTGGCGTACAGCATGGCCGGGCGCACCATCGGCAGGCTGACCGACACCATCACGCGCAGCGGCGATGCGCCGGCCACGCGGGCCGCTTCTTCCACGTCGGACCCCATGCTGCGCAGCGCCGACGAGATGTACAGATAGGCGTGCGGCACGTGCGTCAGGCCGGCGATGATGACGATGCTGGTCAGCGAATAAACGTTCCAGGGCACAAAGCCCAGGATGTTCTGCGCCCAGATCGAGAAGAAGCCCACCGGGCCGGCGGCCACGACGTAGCCAAAGCCCAGCACCATGGGCGACACGAACACCGGCACCAGGATCAGCGGTTCGATCCAGCGGCGGCCGGGCAGATCGGTACGGATCATCAGGAAGGCCAGCATGCCGCCCAGCGGAATGGCGATGATGGCTAGCCCGAAGGCCAGGATGAAGCCGCTTTTCAGCGCCTTGTAGAAATCAGGGTCCGCGAAAATGAAGCGGAACGCGTCCAGGCTGAAGACCTTGGACGGGGCAAAGAAGGGCGCGGAGAGAAAGCTCTGGATGATGATGAACGACAGCGGCACGTAGATGGCCAGGGCTGTCATCAACACCACCACGCCGCGCGGCAGGGACTGCCATTTTCTGCGCAATGACTGCATGGGGAAATCCTGTATTCAAAGTGACGCGACGGTCGCGCCGCCCGGGTAGGGGCAGGCCCGCCCCGGGGGGCGGTCAAGCGGGCGGCAGGCCGCCGTCCGCTACGCGTATGGGGCGCCGGGGCGGGCGCGCCGCGCCCCGGACCCGCGCGGCCTTACTTGCCGGCCGCGGCGCGCCAGTCCTTGATGAACTGCAGGCGCTTGGTCTGCTCAAGGTAGTCCAGCAGCGTTTCGTTGACCGGAATCGGCTTGAGCGAGGCGCCCAGCTTCTTGGTCATGCCGTCCACGTCGTTGTCGCCGGCGATGTCATCGCGCACCGAAGCCAGGTCGGCCTGGTTGGCCATGATTTCCTGGCCCTTCTGCGACAGCAGGTAGTCCATCCACAGCTTGGCGGCGTTGCGGTTCTTGGCCTTCTTGCTGATGAACGCCACGCGCGACAACACCAGCGCGTAGTCGGTCGGGTAGGCCACGCCCAGCGACGGGTCGGCCTTGGCGCGCGTTTCGGCGTAAGACCCCAGGATGTTGTAGCCGATCAGGTTTTCGCCCGACGACACGCGTTCCATCATGGTGCCGGTGGACGATTGCACGACCAGGCCGCCCTTGGCGATGTCTTTCAGCGTGTCGAAGTACTTGGGGTCGTTGGCCTTGTCCTGCACGGCCAGCATGAAGCCCACGGCCGACTTTTCAATGTCGTAGGTCGTGACCTTGTTCTTGAACTTGTCGGGCTGGCTGGCGATCAGCTTGGCCAGCGCGCCGTGCGTGGTGGGCACTTCGGCAGCGGGGATCAGGCGCTTGTTGTAGATGAACACGGCCGGTTCGTAGGTCGTGCCGTAGGCCGAATCCTTCCAGACCGCCCAGGCCGGCAGCTTGCCGGCTTCGGGCGACTTGTATTGCAGCGCGTAGTCGGTGGCCAGCTTCAGGGCCGAATCCATCGACGAGCTCCAGACGATGTCGCCGCTGCCACCGCCCGCCGCCTGTTCGCTGATGTAGCGGTTGTAGAGCTCGGTGCTGTTCATGTCGTTGTATTCGACCTTGACGCCCGGATACAGCGCTTCGAAGCCCTTGATGATGGGGCCGGCGGCCTTGGTGTCGGTGGTCGAATAGATGACGACCTTGCCTTCCTTCTTGGCGCCGTCCAGGATCTTTTGATAGTCGGCCGGGTAACCCGCCGGCACGGCCTGCGCGAAGGCGCTGCCGGTGGCGATGGCGAAAGCTGCGGCGCAGGCGGCCGCCAGTTGGGACTTGGCAAGCATGTGTTCGTCTCCGATTGGAATGGGTCTATAGCAGGATCTGGGTCCAGCCTGCGGCCATCTTAGGAGGCGGCGTCTGTCGTCGTCCTGTCATGGGGGCGGTAAGCGGCTAGGGGTAATCCCTGGCCTTGCGTGCTGGCGGCATTGATGGCTTGCGCCGCGCGGCGCGACAGTGCGGCGGCATCAGGGCCGCTTCGGCGTGTCCGTCACCAGCCGCACCCAGTTCTGCACGAAGCGCGAGTGCCGCCGCTGGTCCAGCCCCACCAGCAGGGCGGGGCTTAGCACCACCGGCTGGACGATACCGCTTGAGCGCGCCAACACCGCTTCGGATGTCCAGCGGCCCGGCGTGTCTTCCATGATGGAACCCAGCGCCGCGTGGCTGGAGGCCACCTGCTGGCCGGCCGGAGACAGCAGCCAATCGACCAGCGCGCGCGCCAGGTCGGGGCTGGGCGCGCGCCGCGATATCAGCACGGATCGCGCCAGCACCAACACATAGTCCTGCGGAAAGACCACGCCGATCCTGCCGCCCGCGGCCTGGCGCGACAGCGCGTACGACCCCAGGATGTTGTAGGCCAGGTCCAGTTCGTCGTTCTCGATGGCGTCCAGGATCTGGGCGCTGGTGGGCGACAGCCGCACGCCCACTTGCCCCATCGCGTTGGCCAGGCCCCAGAAGTTCGACGACACCAGCTCATCTTGCTCGGCCAGCAGATAGCCCAGGCTGCTGGCGGCAATGTCGTAGGTGCCGACGCGGCCTTGCAGGCTGGCTTGCTCGCGTTCCAGCAGGCGCAGGATGTCCTGCCGCGAGCGGGGCACGGTGGCCTCGGTAAAGCGCTTGGGGTTGTAGACGATGACGGCGGGCTCGAAGGTAAAGCCGTAGACCTCATTGCGCCAGACGGCCCACGACGGCAGCTTGGACGCGTAGGGCGACGTGTAGCTTTGCGCGTAGCCGTCATTGGCCAGCCGGATCTGCAAGTCCGACGCCGAACTCATCAGCACGTCGACATTTGTCAGGCGTCCGTCGACGGTGGCCTCGTACAGATCGCGGCTGCTGATTTCGCGATATACCACCGACACGTCGGGCCGCAACGATTGAAAGCCCTGGATCAGGGGCGCGACGACAGGCGTGTCGGTGGGACCGGCGATGACCAGCGTGCGCGACGTCGGTTGCGGCGCGGGATAGCGCGTGACGATTTCGTCCAGCTGGGCCGCGCGCGCATCCTGGGGGGCGGACACCAGCAGCATCGCCGCCGTGCACGCCGCGCCCAGCCACGCCGCCAGATTGCGTCCGGCCGGCTGCTGTTGCAGCGGCAGGATGACGCGCGCCGACAGGCCGCCGCCTGGCCGGTCATGCAGCCATAGCGAGCCCCCGTGCGCCGTGGCCACCGAACGCACGATGGCCAGCCCCAGCCCTGATCCCGGTTGCGACACGCCGGCCCGCCCGCGCGTGAAGCGCTGCTGCACGGCTTCCTTTTCGTCGTCAAAGATGCCCGGGCCGCGGTCGGACACCGTCAGCGCCACCCGGAACCCGGCCACGGGCGTGGCCTGGATATCGACGGTGCCGTCCGGCGCATAGCGCAAGGCGTTGTCCACCAGGTTGCGCAGCATTTCGCGTAATGCCACGCGGTCACCGGCCAGCCGGGCGCGGCGCACTTCCGGCGCGATGTCGATGCGCAGCCGTTCGGCGTCCACGGGGCCGATGCGCCGGCGCGTTTCGTTGATGGTCTCGGCCACGCCGACGGATTCGGGCGGTCCCTTGCCCAGCCGGTGCGTGATGGTGGCGTCCATCAATAACTGGTTGATCAACTGGCTGGCGTGCGTGGCGTTCTGATGAATGCGGCCGATACGCTCGCGCAGCCGCGTCGGGTCTGTTTCGTCCAGCGCCACTTCGGCCTGGGCGCGCAGAGATGCCAGCGGCGTGCGGACCTGGTGCGTGGCGTCGGCCACCAGCGTGTTCAAAGTGTCCATGATGATGGAAAGGCGTTGCATGAAGGCGTTCAGCGCTTCGACCAGCCGGCGCACTTCGCGCGGCACGGGCGTGGTCAGCGGCGTCAGGTCTTCGGGCGCGCGGGTGCGCAAGTCGCGCTCCAATACAGCCAGCGGCGCGAAGGCGCGCTGCACGCCGAACCACAACAGCCCCAGCGCCACCAGCGACACGATCAGCAGGGGCAGCACGCCGCGCCCCAGAATTTCGCTGGCCAACGCTTCGCGCGAGCCCAGCGTTTCGGCCACGCGCACCGTCACCCAGCCGGCATGCTGGCTGGCGGACACCAGCCGCCCCACGGTCGCCACGCGGACGGGTTCGTCGTGATACGTCACATACGCGAACACGGGCGTTGCCGCCTGCGCCAGCGGCAAGGCGGGCGCCAGATCGGCATAGCCGGTGATCAGTTTGCCATTGGAGGCGCGCGCTTCGTAGAACACGCGCGCGCCGCCCGACAGCATGGCCAGCGACGAGACGGGCGGCTCGACGGTCACGCCGTTATCTTCGATCTGCACGGACCCGGCGATGGTCAGCGCCGACGCAGCCAACAGCCGGTCGAAGGCCTGCTCGGCCGCCCGGTCCGCATAATCGCGCAGAAAGAACACCAGGCCGACCAGTGCGCACGCCAGCAGCGCCGCGCCCAAGGTAAAGACGCGGCGGCGGATGGAGGCGCGTTCAGAAATGCTCATGGCTGCGGGCCTGATAGCCGACGCCGCGCACGGTGACGATATCGATCGACGCGCCGGCCAGCTTCTTGCGCAACCGCGAGATCAACAGTTCCAGCGCATTAAGCGAGCCGTCGTCCAGGTCGAACAGCTGATTCATCAGCCGTTCCTTGGCAACCGTTTGTCCGATCCGCCCCACCAGGATCTCCAGCAATCGAAACTCGCGCCGCCCCAACTCCAGCGGCGCGCCCGACAACGTAACGCTGCGCCCGGCCAGGTCCAGACTGAGATTGCCGTAGTGCGTGGTGCTGGTGGTCTGCCCGGCCGGCCGCCGCATCAGCGCCCGCAGCCGCGCTTCAAGCTCGCGCAAGTCAAAGGGCTTGACGAGATAGTCGTCCGCACCCAGGTCCAGCATGTCGATCTTGTCTTCAATTTCCGCTCGCGCGGTCATGACGAGCACAGGCGCTTCCAACCCGGCGGCGCGCAGTTCACGAATGACGGAAAACCCGTCCTTGCCCGGCAGATTGATGTCCAGCACCAACGCGTCCCAGGTCTCGTCCAGCCCCCAACGCAACGCCGCCATTCCATCATGCACCCATTGCACGCTATGGCCCGCCAGCCGCAATTTGCTTTCCACGGCATCGCCCAGATCAAGGTTGTCCTCGACCAGCAAAATGCGCATGTTGTCCCTCCGGATGTTGTATGTTTTTCGGGGAGTTTACGAGCTTCAGATGAGTTGTGGGTTTTGGCGTGTGGGTGCGTTGAGTTCTTAAGGCGCCCGTCGCG
>NZ_JBHFII010000058.1:0-9612 GCF_057334215.1 Achromobacter maghribensis
GCCCGCCACTGCGCCAGTCGCGGCGCCGCGGGCGCGCCCGCCGGACGGCGAGCTATCCGTGCTTGGCGTGCCGGCTTGGGCCTGGCATGCGCTGATGTCTTGTTGGGTGGTTTCGGCAGTCTGCCCTTTTAGGGGCGTGACCGTCTGTGCGGCGGCGCCAATGCAGAACAGGGAAAGGACCGGGGCGGCGCAGATAAAGATGGATTTTTTCATCGAAAACTCCATTCGCGGTCAGGGGCCCGCTACGTTGCAGTCTAGCTTGGCGTGTCGCGCCCATGGGCGAATGCGGCGTACATCAAATGGGGTATGGCCTATCTGCCCAATGTCCGGTGCGGCAAGGGCGGCGGCAGTCCTGCCGAGAAGCGATAGGGCTGCAGCGGCAGCAGGCCTTGGATCGTGCCCAGGTCGTTGGCGGCCTGGGCGCGCACCTGTTGCGCGGTCTGCTCGTTGCGCAAGGCTTGATTGGCCGCAAGCGATCGCGCGTCCAGCCTGGCCAGTTGATCGTGGAATGCCTGGATGGCGTGCTTCAGGCAATGGGCGAACGGCGGCGCCTGCGGGCGCGCAGCACGATCGGCTTGGGCCTGGGCGCGCAAGCGCTCGGCCCGGTAGCCGTCCACGACGGTGTCGATCCGGGCAGCGCCAATCGGTTCGATGGCGCGCAAACTCATCGTGACGCCTTGCGTGCGCGGATCCAGAGCTGCTGCGTCACGGCGCCGATCACGAAAATTCCGACCCACGCCGCCAGCGCGCCGCGCACCAAGGGGGACTGCGGCCCGTCCGCCAGCGGATGGGAGACAGGCAGCCGCGTCAGCGTTTCCGCTATCCCGGGGACCCACATCAGGAAAAAGCTGAACGAGAACCCCAGCTGGGCCAGATGCGGTTTCGCCCGGGACAGCCAGGGCATCCGCGACACGAGCAGCGCGCCCGATACCGAGAGCAACGCCAGAATGCCGAGCGCATGCCCGGCATTGAACCCGCCCGAGCTGGACAGCCCGAACGAGGTCAGCACGGCCAGCAGTAGTCCGCCCAGATAGATCTTACCGGTTCGCGTGCTGCTGTCGATCCCGCGATACCGCGCGAAGCTGTACAGGCCCACGGTGGCGGGCACGAGGCTGATGAGGGTGTGCGCGGCCCCCAAAGCGGAAATAGGATGTGGCATGGCGGATGCTCCTTGGAATCCATTAAAACAACCAACTAGTTGGTCGGTAGTTAAATAAAATAAAAGGCGCACCGGTGGGTGCGCTTCACGCTGTGATCAATCCGATACGGTCAACTGGCGAATGGCTGCGCGCGTAATCGACGCGAATACCTCGGGGTCGCCCAACGCGCGCGCGGTCAGCATCGCGCCATGCACGGTCGACATAAAGGCCTGCGCTTCAACGTGGATGCCGTCGCGCAGTTGAAACTGCCCCATGGACACGCCGCGTTCAAGCACCGATCCGATCCAGGCGGCCAATTCGCCAAAATACGCCCGCACTTCGTCCGCGATCGCTTGGGGAAGCATGGGCGCTTCGGCGGCCAGCATCGCGCAGATGCACATGGGCATCGAGCCGTCGCGCAGGCACTTGGCCCAGTAATCCGTGTAGGCAGTCAAGCGCCCCAAGGGGTCCGGGACGTGCTGATCCAGCGCCGCCAGCCCGTTGCGGGCCTGTTCGCGATGATGGACGACCACGGTAAGGACCAGATCCGCTTTGGCCGGGAAATGATGGTGAATGCTGGGCTTGCCGATATGGACCCGTTCGGACACATCGGCGTAGCTGAACCCGTGATAGCCCCCGGCGGCGAGCAGCAGTCGGGTTTGCTCGACGATCTCGACCGCTCTCGGGGAAAGCTCCAAACTCATTGCGAATCCATTCTGGGTGACGAAAAAAGCCTGCAAGCTGCCGCGGCGCATGGCGCAAGTGCCGCCATTGCGCAGGCATGGCTGCCAATCTACTAGTTGGTCGGTTGGAAGTCAAGGCCACCCCCGGGCCTTGGCAGCGGCGCCAAGCGGCGCCGCCGGTCGCCGATCAGCGCTTGCGGGCCGTCAGCCACTGCGCCGGCGAAAGCGCCTGGCCCACGATGCGCACTTCGCCGATGCTGCCGAAGAAGCCGTCGGCGCGCGCGCCGTCCCACGAGCCCGCGCCGATGATCCACGGCATGTCGGCCGCCAGCGTGGCCAGGCCAGGGGCATCGGACGCGTTGCGAAGCACCGGCGCGCCTTCGATGTACAGGATGGTTTCATGCGTGGCGTTGTCGTTCACGATGGCGACATGCAGCCACTTGTCGGCGATGATCTCGCCCGACCAGTTGGTCTTGGCTTCACGCGTGCCAGTGCGCTCGGGCACCACCTCCCACTGGATTTCGCGCAGGCTGGACACGGCGAACAGCAGCGGAGGCGACTCCGGATCGCCGCCGGAGAAGCCTGGCAATGCGCCGCGTTTGCCGTCGCGCGTCATGATGTTCATCCACGCGTGCCGCGACGCGGTCCAGTCGCGGTCGATCTTGATGAAGGCTTCGACGGTGTAGCCGTTGGGCGCCGTTTCCGCGTTCAGCGCGGCGGCCGTGCCGGTGGTGAAGTAGCTCATGCGCGCCGTGTTCTTGTCGGTGTTCAGGAACCGCACCGAGCCGGGAGCGGCAGACAGGTAGTGGTGGTCGTTGGACCAGACCACGTCGCCCAGTTGCGCGCCCGCCACGCCGTCGACGTTCAGGGATGCGCGGCGCACCGGGTTCAGGCCGGTGCGGTCGGCGACGACTTCGCCCACCTGCACCGGTTGGCCGTCCGCGCCGCCGAAGAAGCGCCAGTGCGCCAGCGTGCCGGACACCTGCGGGTAGTCTTCGCTGTCGGCCGCCGGCTTTTGCTCGGTGGCGGCCGGATCGGTGTAGTTGGCAAGAATCAGGGCGCGGGCCTGCTCGACCAGCGCGGTGTGCGTGGGCGCGGCCGCCTTGAAGTCCTTGTTGAAGCCGCCGAACCGTTTGGCGAAGTCCATCTTGATGGTGAACTGCTCGTTGGCGCCCGTCAGCACCGCCTGGTCGAACGTGTTGAGGGTGTCTTTCGGTTTTTGAGGCACCCACGGCGAGAACGACAGCACGCGGATCTCGTTGTTGCTCAGGTCGAATTCGTACAGGCGCATCAGGCCGTTGCCGCCCTGGTAGGCCATCTGGTAGTCCACCACCATTTCCTCGACGGGGTTGCCGAAGGCATTGGTCTTGGTCAGGTGCGCGGCGCCGTGATAGTGGCCGTTGAGCGTCATGAAGATCTGATCATTGTCGCGGATCAGCTTGTCCCACAGCATCAGGCCGTAAGGCACTTCCAGCGGCGTGACGCCGTCTTTGTCGATGTTCAGCAACTGGTGGTTGACCAGGATGACGGGCAGCGAAGGGTTGGCGCGGATGACCTGGTTGGCCCACGCCAGCGCGGCGTCGGAAATGCGCCACGACAATGACAGCACCATGAATTTCTGGCCCTCGGCCTGGAACACGTGGTACTCGTGGAAGCCGCTGGGGTCGCGGCCCCCGAAGGTGGCTTGCTGCTTGGCGCGGTCGGCGCCAAAGGTCCGCAGATAGGGCTCCACGGCCAGGTTGCGCTGCGCGTCGGTCGCGCTGCCCTGGCTGCTGGCGTCGACATAGTCGCGGTCCAGGATCACGTCGTGGTTGCCGGCCAGGATCGAGTAGGGAACGCGGGCGTCCTCCAGGATCTTCATGGCCGCGTCGGCCACCTTCCATTGGTCGGGCTTGCCCTGCTGGTCCACCACGTCGCCCAGATGGATGAGGAACGGAATGCTGAGCGATTTGGCGTGGTCGGCCACCCATTGTGTCTGGGCCTTGTACGGCTCGCTGCCGTACTTGCGCATGAACTGCTGGTTCTCGGCGTCGGTCGCATAGCGCGAATAGAACTGCGTGTCGGGCAAGACCGCCACCGCGAAGCTGGATACGTTCTGGGGTTGCGGTTGCGGTTCCGGATCCGGTTGCGGCGCGGGGGAGCCGGGCGCCGGGGTGGCGTCATCGTCGTCGTCGCTGGAGCAGGCGGACAGCAGCAGCGAGCCGCCTACCGGCAGCAGCGTGGCGCCGAAGCCTGCCTTGAGCAGGCTGCGGCGGCGCGGGTCTGTCGCCGTCGGCAGGGGGGAGTGTGTCTCGACAATGTCATGTTTACCGTCGTGCTTGTCTTGCGCCATCTGTGCCGCCCGTCCGAAAAAGTGGGAAGCATAGAAACGCCTAATGACGGGATGATGAATCCCGCCATGCCCGATCATCACTGCAAGCTGAGTGCTCCCTGGACGTCGACGCAGCGGTTGCACAGCCCGCCGCCATCCGGCACGGACTGCGCGTGCCGGCGGCAGCACGGACACGCGCGCCACGCCGTCGGCTGGAAGCTCGCTTGCGCGCCATCGTCCATCGCATCTTCCTGGCGCACATCCGCGGCGCCGAGCACGTCCGCGAATGCGCCAAGCCTGTTCGCCACGGTCCGCGATAGCATGACCTCCACCTGGGCGGCGCCCTTGACCCAATCATCCCGATGGGCCTCCACCCAGCGGTGCAGGGCCCCCTTGACCTCGACCGCTTCCTCATAGGCCGCGAGGCTTGCGGCCTCGTCGTCGAAGGCGGGCAGGCGGACGTCGGCAAGCGTGGCCAGCAGCACGCTGTCCGCTTGTTCCGCGCCTGCGGCTTTCAGGTACTGGAAGACCTCCTCGCACGAAAAGGCCAGTACCGGCGCCAGCAGCCGCACCAGCGTGCGCACCAGCAAGCCCAGCACATGCTGGACCTGCCGCCGGCGGGGCGCGTCAGGTAGGTCGCAATAGAGGCTGTCTTTCACCGCCGGGAAATAATCGCTGGACGCGCTTTCGGCATAGCGCAGCAGATGCGACACCGCGGCGGCAAAGTCATAGCGGTCGGCCGCCGCGCAGACATCGGCGCCCAGCTCGCGCAGCAAGGTCACCTGGACCCGGTCCAGCGGATGAGCCAGCGGCGGCGCGGTCCAATTGAAATCCTGCAGGTTCTGCAGGCAAAAGCGCATCGTGTTGCGCAGCTTGCGAAAGCGCTCTTGGGTCAGCGCCAGCGCCTCGCCCGAGAACTTCAGTTCGCGCGTGAAGTCCTGCTGCAGCGTCCACAAGCGCAGCACGTCCGGGCTCAAGGTCTTCAGCATCTGATCCAGCGGCTGGTAGTTCTTGCTGGACTTCGAGAACTTCTGGCCCGTGCCATCCACCACGAAACCGTGCGTGACCACCTGCTTGTAGGGCGCGCCGCCGCCCGCCGCCGCGCAGGTCAGTAGCGATGACTGGAACCAGCCGCGATGCTGGTCCGAGCCTTCCAGATAGACGTCGGCGGTACGCCCGTAACGCTGCATCAGCACAAGCTGATGCGTCACGCCGCTGTCGAACCACACGTCCAGCGTGCGCCGCGGGCCTTCGCTTTGCCAGGCTTCCACGCCTTCCTCGGCGACCCGCGCCGCCAGCCGCAGGTCATCGGGGTTGGCGGGATCCACCAGGGGCGTGCCCCACAACCGGTTGCGCGACACGCACCAGGCCCCACGGCCGACCAGCATGCTGGTCAGCCGTTCACGGCCGGAGGCTGGCACGAACTCCATCCCCTCCAAGGCACGCAGGGCATGCTGGCGGGTCTCGGCCAGGTCCAGGAACCACTCTTGCGACGCGCGGAAAAACACCGGCGTCTTGTGTCGCCAGCAATGGGGGTATTCATGTTCCAGGGTGGATAGGGCGACCACCAGGGGCGCGACGCGTTCCAATACGTGGGCCCTGGCTTGCGCAAGGTCCATGCCCTCCATGCCCGGCACGACAAAGCGCCCACGCGCGTCCAGGTACTGCTCGACCGCCAGGCCGTGTTGTTCGCAGACGCGAAAATCGTCCGTGCCGAACGCCGGCGCCATGTGCACCAGCCCCGTACCCGCGCGGCTGACGAAGTCCGCCGGCAAAACAGGAACGGTGCCTTGGGTATAAGGACTGACCACCATCAACCCCGCCAGCTCGAAGTCGGGCAGTGCTTCGTCACCGGGCTGGCGCAGGCGAACCCGTGTACGCGGGCCGTCGGCCACGGCAACATAGCTCAGCGTGGGGTTATAGGCGACGGCCTTGTTCGCGGGCAGCGTATACGGCGTCGTGGTCCATACGTCCACGAACAGGTTGTTGGCGCCCGCGACCGGAAACAGCACGACCAGGCTGTCGCCGGTCTTCGTTTTGTATTCGACCTCGGCCTCTGCCAATGACGAAGCGCACGCCGGACACCAATGCACTGGCCGCAGCCGCGTGACGGCGCCGGGCAGCGATTGAAACACCTGCGCCGCGCCGGCTTCGAAGCGGGGCGCCATGGTCAGGTAGGGCTGGTCCCAATCGGCGGCCACGCCCAGTTCCCGGAATTGCGCGGTCTGTCGTTCGACCTGCGACTGCGCGTAGGATCGGCAGGCCGCCACGAAGGCCGGCGGATCGTCCTTGGCGTGGCCCAGGCGTTCAACCTCCAGCTCGACGGGCAGGCCGTGGCAGTCGAAGCCCGGCACATACGGCGCGAAATAGCCTTGCAGCCGTTTGAACTTGACCACCGAGTCTTTCAGGCCTTTGTTGACGGCGTGGCCCAGATGCAGGGCCCCATTGGCATACGGCGGACCGTCATGCAGCAGGAAAAGCGGACGCGCGCCTTGCGTGCGATGCAGGCTATCGACGACCGGCGGGCTTGACCATCGTTGCAGGGTTTCCGTTTTATCGGCGTGGGCGGTGGTCAGCGGGAAAGCATGCTTGAAGAGATTCAGCGTGTACATTTTTTCGAGTCCAGAAATGCAAAAAGGGCAGCGTTCTGTACGCTGCCCTTTGGAAGGCGAGGTGCGAAGGTGGGGCTTAGCTGCCCAACGTAATTCGCCCCCGGCGCCCAATGGCAGCGGAGGAGCGAATAATCACGATCGACGGGAATCTGGACACGGTTGTTGGCTGATGGCGTGTTGACGTTGTGCATTGACTCTATCACAGCTACAGGACCGGAAACAATCGCAACAATAATTTTCGGGTCCGTCGCTGCGGCTGGCGCCGGGCCTGCCGGGCGGCGCACCGGCGCGGGGCGGCGGAGACCCGCGCCATTGCTGGCGGTTTGGCCGCAATGCCGGTCCGGGTTGTCGCGCAACGCCTGTCGCATTGTGCGCAATCGCGTGTCGCGCCATGTTTCAGGCGCCAAGCGGGCATTGCGGTCCGGTACTGGCTCAGTAGTATGCGCGGTCAACGATCTGATTCAGCCTCATTCAAGGACCGATCCATGACTTTGCCGCGAACGCGACTTGCGTTGTCCACCCTGGCCCTTTCGATTGCCCTGTCGGGCTGCGCGTCGCCTTCGCTAATGAGCGACGAGGGCACCCGGGATGACCCGCGCTACGCGCAACTGCTGGATCTGATCGACGAAGCGCTGAAGTCGGGCATGGCCGTGGTGTTGGTGGCCGACTTGACGCCCCATCCCACGCTGGGCGATGCGTTGGCCATGACGAAGTACACCACCCGCGCGATCTGGATGAACGAAGCCGCGCCGCAGGTGACCTTCAGCCGCAGCTTCCAGACCAATTCGCTGCAGCAGGACACCAAGATGCCCCATCTGTTCAAATCGTTCGAGGTGCATATCCTGCCGCCTGGCAAGTACCTGCTGACGGGCGGCGACGATTACAAGCTGAATGCGTTGCTTGACGAGGTGGGCGCTCAGAAGGGCCCGGTCGGATCGGGCCATGGCGCCAACGGCACGTCTTATTTGTCGCCCGAACTCTATCGCGAGTTCTACAAGCAGACCACATGGCAAGATGCCAGCTATGGCACGCAGACCAAAACGCGATCGGTCTGCACCGCCGTGCACGCGGCGTCGGGCGCCTGCGTAAGCTGGGGCGAGCAGCAATACAGCGACACCACGCAGACCTCGGCGGCGGGCTACCGCGAAGATACGAAGTATCGCGACATCCCCGCGATCAAGATCCAGTCGCGCATTCCGCCCAAGCAGGCGCTGGCAAGCTTCACGCTCAAAAGCGGCCAGTTGGTGCTGAGCCAGCGCATGCACTTGAAGACGCCCGCTTACCAGTACAAGCAGTCGGCATGCCGCGCGGTCGATCCCAAGATGATCGAATGCCCGCTTGAAGACTTGACGGTCTACACCCGCCCGGCGCCCATGGAGTTTTCGAAGAAGCTCATCGCGCAGCGCAAGAACGTCAGCGCGGAACACCAGCAGTTGCTGTCCAGGCTGGAACCGATGCAGATCACGACGCTGGGCAAGCAGGGCATGGAAGACCCGGTCTGGGGCGTGCCGGTGTCGATGCGCAAAGGAAAATGAGCGAACCTGCTGACGGGGATCCGCGCAAGCGCTGGCGCGAGCAGCAGCGCGCGCAGCGGCTAGAGCAGGCCGACGATCAGCGTGCCGCGCTTGACGCCCGGGCGGCCGAGCAGCAGGCATGGGCGGAGCGCGCGCGACAGACACCGGCCCAGGCCCGCGTGGCATGGCAGGGCCTGACGCTGCGGGTGTTGAACCTGGCGCAGGCCCAGACGCTGTTGGGCCGGATCCGCGACACCGACAACGGTGCGTACTACGCCTTGCTGGACGAGGCCGCGGCGGCACGGCGGCCCATCACCGGAGACGAGCAATGGGTGGTGCTGGTGACCGACGAGCCGGTGGTGGCAACGGCGTTGGCGCTACCGGCGCAACTGCCCGATCACCCGGCCTTGCGGATAGCGGGCTGGGTGTTCACGGCGGGTCTGGACGCTGATGCGGTGCGCGTGGCGGAAGCGGCGGACCGGCATTCGGAACCCGGCGCGCCAGGCGCCGACCCTGAGGCCGGCCCGATGCTGGTCGCGCTGGGTCCGGCGCGGATCGGCCTGTTGATGCTGCCCGCAGGGCGGCATGCGTTCACCGAAGGCTTGGATGCCACGGGGTTGTTATGCCGCCACTATCGCTGCCAGGTGCTGGTGCGCGGCGCGCTGCGGACGGACTGCCTGATCGCCGCCGGCAATGACGTGTATTGCACCAAATCGCCGCAGGTCGGCCTGCTTGCCACCGACGACACCGACCCCGACCGCAGCCGCGTCATGTCGCGCCACGGGCGCAGCTATCGCTTTCATCCGCCCACGCATGCGATCTCGGACATCGTGGCGCCGCGCTGGTTGCGCCGCGATGCCCGTGGTGCCGCGCGCCTGGCGACGTGTCTTGCGGATCTTGCCGACGTGCAGGCGTTGCTGCGCCCGCATAGAGAGATCGACGGAGTCTATGACGGGTTTCCTGGCGAAATCGAAGACGCCATGGAACGCCTGTCGGTCTTGCTGCGCACGGCGGGGCCTGCGCAACTGTCCGTGCGGTTCGGGCCCGGCCCTTCGAATCATGCGCAGTACTCCGAGACCGCCACAGGCGCTCGCGAGTTGGTGCGGCAGATCGCCCATTCGGAATATGTGCGCATCAGCGCCACGCAACCGGGCGCGGGCGGCGCGATCGCATTGCGCGTCGCGCATTTGAGCGCCCCGGTGCGAGAACGCCACGTGCGCGACGCCCGGCCCGAAGACGACGACGCCGAGGCGCGCATGATCAAGCGCGCCTTGCGCCACGCGGTCACCGGCTTGCTGGCGCACTACGACCCGGCGTAAGCCCTCAAAGGTGCCGATGGCTGCACGCCATCGG
>NZ_JBHFII010000058.1:9675-49867 GCF_057334215.1 Achromobacter maghribensis
CCGCGTCGACGATCTTGCCCACGGCATCCGTCAGCATGCGGGCGCTTTCTTCGTCCAGCCATTCGGTGCGTATCATCCGGAAGCCCAGGGCCAGGCTGAAATGCCAGTCCAGGTCGAAAATGCGATAGGCGTTGCCGTTGGACGGACAGTGCCATTGCACGCCGGGGTCTTCAAAGGCCGCGCCGATGAAATCGACGTGGTCGTCGAACGGCGTCATGTCGGACACCGGTTCGCCGGTTTCCGGCAAGCTCGGCACTTCCAGGTTCTCGCCCACTTTCACGGCTGGATTCGGGGCGTCGTAGGCCAACAGCATCAAGCCGAATTGCTGCGGCTCGATGTCATAGGTTTGCGCGGCATGCGCGCTCAGGAATTCGCGAGCGCCAGGCCCCAACCGATAATGCGGGCTATGCCAAGTGCTGCCTTCGTCCTCGAGGAAGGTGCGGTCTGGCTCCACGCCGTGACGGGTCAGCAGTTCAAGCGTCTGCGCAATGCTGAAGTCCGGCTCGGCCCGCGCGGCGGCGGGCAGGCCGCCGCACCCTTCGTACAACGCCAAGACGTCGGCGGGGCTGCGCATCGCGTCGTCGTAGCGGTAGGGGCAGTCAAACGTGCGCGCCAGCGTCAGGCTCAGATTGACCAGCGCCCGCAACGGCACGTTGCAACCGAACGGAGGCAGCACGATGCCGGCGTCAAGCAATTGCGATTCAAGCCTTTTCCAATCCGGCGCAGGCAGGTGGGGATAACGCGGGAACAGAAATTGGTGGTGTTCAGACATGCGCGGCGTCCAACAGGGCAGGTTCCGTCATCGGCCCGGGTCCGCCCATGTGATGCGGCTGCCGGGAGGGCACGGGCGTCAGCCGGCGGATGACCTCCAGCACGTCCGCCGGCTCGGCGGGCTTGCGCAAATAGGCGGCATAGCCATCGCAGGTCACGCTGATTTCATGTTCCGGCCGGCCGCTCAGCACCAGGACGGGCGTGTCGCTCAGGTAGGCGTTTTCGCGCATGGCGGTGAGTAGCGCGGCGCCGTTCATGCCGGGCATGGAGAAGTCGGTGACGACCAGATCGGGGCGCACGTCAAGCATCTGCTTAAGCGCGGTCAGGCCGTCGGTATGGGTCGTGACGTCATAGCCTTCGATGTGCAGGAATTCGCGCAACATGTCGACGAGCATCGGCTGATCGTCAACCAAAAGTATTTTCTTCATGGGGTTCAATGCCACGTACTGCAGCGTTTGTGTTTCTGGCCGGGCCGTGGGAAGCCGCATCCTAGGGCATGCGCGTCGTTCTCGCGTGTCGCAATTGTATCGGGAGTTAACCCGCGCAGGCCTGTGCTTAAATTCGTTTTGAACCGCGCGCCGCATCGCGCAACAAGGACTCCGGAGCCCGACATGCCCATAGATTTCGATCTGATCGAGAAAGGCTTTATGGAGATGCTGCGATCGCAGCCCGCATTCACGGGCTGGAAGAAAAAGCGCAAGCGCTGCTTGTGGCGTGCGCTGGGCGATGTGGAGCAAGGCGTCGAGTTGATCCGCTACAAGGCGTCTTTCGAAAACACGCAATGGGTATCGTTGGCCATGTATGTGTCGGTGCCTTGCGAGCGGGAGTGGCCGGTGTATGTGCCCACCGAGATCTGGGACAAGGGCCGCCTGTATCGCCGGGCTTATCTGGTGCCCGGCCAAGGCCTGGCCGATGAGCCCACCTTTGCCAGCGGCGCCCTGCTTGCCATCACCTCGCCGGAAGAATTGGCTACGTGGCTGGAGACGCTTCCGGACGATATCGACAAGCATGTCGTCTCGTGGTTCAAGCAATACGAGACGCTGGAAGCCGCCTCGTATGAATACCAGATCCCGCGCTGGCGTCTGGAACAAGCCGGCCTGCTTCCGAGAGCGCCGGAACGTTAGGCGCGGACGGCGCGCCTGTCGCCATGCCCGGACAAGAAGCGCGTTCTCCCTGCCGACGCGGCCTGGCGCAGAAAGCGATTGAAACCGCTTATACACACCGTATCCCAGCCTGCGGGACTGACACACACCTGAAGTGATAACTTGCTTTCCAGATGTTTGATTTCTGGTTCAAGCCGTCAGGCACGGCCGCATTGCAGGCGCGGCCCGCTACAGGAGAATAAAAAATGGCTATTACGAAGCGAATTGTCCAAGCGGTTCTTGCTGGGGTGCTGGCATTGGGTTTCAGCATGACCGCGCAGGCCGACAAGCAGACCCGCAATACGGTTATCGGCGCCGGGTTGGGCGGCGTGGCCGGCGCATTGTTGTCGGAAGGGGACCCCTGGGCCACCGTGGGCGGCGCCGCCGCTGGTGGCCTGTTGGGCCACGTCATCACCGGCGACGATGACCGGGGACGGCGCCGGCACGACTGGGACCGCGACCGCGGCCGCGACCATTCCTACAAGCGCGCGGGCTACCGAGGCCACGACCGCTACCGCGGCGATTCGCGTTCAAATTGGCGGCATCGCCATTGATCCCTGCCGCCCGGACGGGAATCGGGCGGCCTAGTAGGGCAGCGGAAAGCGCCGGGCCAGGTCGGTCGCCTTTGCGCGTATGGCGGATTCGGTGCCTGGGTCGATAGCGCCAGTGCGCAGGTCGCCCAGCACGGCCAGGATCATGTCGCCGATGGTGTTGAACGCGTCGGTCCCCATGCCGCGGGACGTGCAGGCGGCGCTGCCCACGCGGATGCCGGAAGTCACGGTTGGCTTGGCGTCATCGAAAGGCACGGCGTTCTTGTTCAAGGTGATGCCGACCTGCTCCAGGGCCTGTTCGGCCCGATTGCCCGCCACTCCCCAGGGCCGCAGGTCGACCACGCCCAGGTGGCAGTCCGTGCCGCCCGACACGATAGACAAGCCGCCGGCCGCGAGCCGGTCGCATAACGTTTGCGCATTGGCGACCACGGCACGGACATAGGTTCGGAACGACGGTTGCAGGGCCTCGCCCAGCGCCACGGCCTTGGCCGCCACGATGTGCATCAGCGGCCCGCCTTGCAGGCCTGGGAACACGGCCGAATCGATCTTCTTCGCGATCTCGCCGTCGTTGCAGAGAATCATCCCGCCGCGTGGCCCGCGCAGGGTCTTGTGTGTCGTGGTTGTCGTGACGTGGGCATGTGGCACTGGCGACGGATAGACGCCGCCGGCGACCAAGCCGGCGAAATGCGCCATGTCGGCCATGAAGATCGCGCCCACGTCGTCGGCGATGGCGCGGAACCGCGCGAAGTCCAGCGTTCGCGAATAGGCCGAGCCGCCCGCAACAATCAGCTTGGGCTGCTCACGCCGGGCAATGCGTTCCACCTCGTCCATGTCCACGCGCTGCGATGCCGGGTCCACGCCGTAGCTCAGGGTCTGGAACCAACGGCCCGACATATTGACCTTGGCGCCATGCGTCAGATGCCCGCCGGCCTTCAGGTCCAGGCCCAGGATTTTGTCGCCGGGCGTCAGCAGCGCCAGGTAGACCGCCTGGTTTGCCTGGCTGCCGGAGTGGGGCTGCACGTTGACGTGCGCGGCGCCGAAAAGCAGCTTCGCCCGCGCGATCGCAATGTCTTCCGCAACGTCGACGTTCACGCAGCCGCCGTAGTAGCGGCGGCCCGGATAGCCTTCGGCGTACTTGTTGGTAAACACGGAACCTTGGGCGTCCTGCACCGCGCGGCTGGCGAAGTTCTCCGATGCGATGAGTTCGATGGATTGCATCTGCCGATGGCGTTCGGCGTCGATGGCCGCCCAGATGTCCCGGTCGGCCTGGGGCAAGGCAAGGGCGCTGATGACGGGCAGCGGGCCGTCGGGAAGTGCAAGGTGCGTCATGATGAGGGCGTGGTGTCGAAGAAAGTGGAATTCTAGGATTGGCGTGGCATAGCCGTTCATGCCACATCCGGAACAACAGGCAGACCACTTTTTCGACCGGCCACGCCACGCCGGCCCCGTCTTTCGTCAGGGAAAAAACAAAAGAAAGCCGTAGGTGATGAACAGCGCAAGGTGCATGGCGCCTTGCATGACGGACGTGCGCTGACCGTTGAACGTCAGCATGCCCAGCACGAGCGTCAACGCCAGCAGCACGGTTTCCAGCGGGGATATCCCCATGACGACCTGCTTGCCGGTTATCAGTCCGATGACCAGCACGGCAGGGACGGTCAGCCCCACGGTAGAGACGAACGCGCCCAGGCAGAGGTTGATGGCGCGCTGCATTTCGTTGTTCAGCGCGGCCTTGATGGCGGTCAGGGATTCCGGCGTGAAGACGATGATGGCGATCAGCACGCCGCTGACGGCCACTGGCGCGCCGGCGGTCGCCACGCCGTAGTCGATGACGATGGCAAGGTGGTGCGCCAGCAGCACGATCGGGATGATCATGCCCAGCAACAGCAGGCTGCTGGTCAGGATGGCGGCCCGGTCGCCGGTCGCGGCGGGCGCGCCCTGCGATGGGCTTATGGACGCTTTGGCGCGCGCGGGCACGGCCATCATGCCGGGGCGCGGTTGAATGAACAGCCGGCTTTCGCTGCGCATCTGAAGCAGCAGGAATACCGCATACAGCGCGGCGGTGACCGCGGCGATCGTCCAGGCTTGCAGCGGCGCGAACTCGCCCGCGCCCGACAGATAGTTGGGCAGCACAAGCGCTGTGCCCGTCAGCAGCGTGATCATCGACAGGTAAGCGTTGGCGCCCTGGGCATTGAACTCTTGCTCGCCATGCTTCAAGCCGCCGGCGATCACGCAGATTCCCATGACGAGATTCACGATGATCATCATCACGGCAAAGATGGAGTCCCGGCCGATGGTCGGGAATTCGCCCGGCCCAAGCAGCACCGACGCAATGAGGATGACCTCGATCGAGACGATGGAAAGCGTGAGGATCAGCGTGCCGTAGGGTTCGCCCAGTTTGTGGGCAAGGAGGTCCGCTTCGTGGACCACGCCGAACGAGGCGGCGACGATGGTGAAGAAGAGCACCGCGAAGCAGGCTGCCGCGGTGGCCGGCGTAAGCGGCTCGGCAAGCCATGTGCCGCCGTAGACCGTGAAGGCAATGACGACGAGCCAGGCCCAGCCAAGCTTCAACCAGGTAGTGTTGGGAATGCCATTGACGCGCATCGCTGTTCTTTCCATGAAAGATAAGCGGGGTCGTCCCCGGTGTAGACACGCGCCGGGCAGGTCGTCCTGGCCGGCGAGAGCAAGATGGCTCGGTCGCTGGAATTCTACCCGATCAGAACGCCGCGATCCCGCTTCCGCGGTCCGCCGACGGCGTCCGCTTGTCGCGCTTGCGGCGACGAACGCCCCTTACTGCACCGTGGTGGGCGTGGCGGCGCGCGAGGACTGCGCGGGCATGCGTTCCAGCGTCAGCGTGCCGGGCGTGCTGGGCGAAGGCCGCACCACCGCGGCATTGTTGGTGCTGTTGGCGCCCAGGTTGGGCAGGTCCGCCGGACGGGCGGCCACCGTTGCAAAGGGGCCGCCGCCGGCCGCCGGCACGCCGTCCAAGGTCAGCGCGCCTGTCCACTGGCCGTCGTGGCGCGACAGCACTTGATATTGCTGCGGCGCGCCCGCGGTGCGCGCCACCACATACAGCGTGCCGTCGATGATATTGAGCGCGGGCGGCGATGCCGCCAGGGCGTCCAGCTTGAGCGGCTTGCCGTGCTCGATAAGCCAGAGCGGGCCGCCCGCGCGTTCCAGCACCGCCAGGACGACATTGCCTTGCGCATCGGCGCCGATGGCCGGACGTCCGATGTAGGGCACGCCCATATCGGCGGCGGCGCTCCAGTCCATATCAAGATCGGTGGTGTCGCCGGCTTCAATCAGCTTGATCAGATGGTTGTTGCCGCGCTGGCGAAAGTAGAGTTCGACACGGTTCTCGTGGTTGCGGATCGCGGCCAGGCCGCCCGCGGCTTCGGGCGCGGGGACGCGGCGCCAGCCTTGCCATTCGGGGCGCTGGCCCTTGGCGGCCGGCAGTTGGCGCGTGTAGAAGAGTTCACCCGCGCCGGCCGATGCAAAAACGACATAGCGCCCATCGGCGCCGCGCGCGGCGGCCGGGGCGCCCGTGGCGCCGTCCAGCGGCGGCAAGTCCTGCCACGTGCTCCAGCTGCCATCGATGCCCGACGGGGTGATCCAATGGAGCACGCCGTCGTAGCCCAGTGCCACGGCGGCGGCTTCGCCGCGCGGCGCGACGGCGGGGATCTGGGTGACGCGCAGCCCGCCCAGCGCTTGCCAGCCTTGCCAGGTGCCGTCGTGGCGTTGCTTGTTCGCCCAAACGCCGCCCAGCGGATCGCGGGCCATCAGGCCGGCGGTGCCGTCGGCGTGGGTGAACGAGACCAGCGGGCCGCTGGTGCGGCCGCCCAGGCTCTGCCAGCGGCGCTGGCTGGAATCCCAGCGGTTGACGGCGGCATTGGTTTCGCCGGCCGCGAACACCACCAGCCCGCCGCGTCCGTCCGGGTACAACTGCGGCGCGATGTCCTGACGCGAGACGTAATAGGCGCGCTGCACCCACGCGGCGGCGGGCCCGGCGGGTTCTTTGCAACCGGTCGGGCCGGCGCAATAGTGGTAGTCGTTCCAGGCGTAGTGCTGGAAGATCACCGACTTGCTGGCGATTTCGGTATCCGCCAGATTGGTGGCGCGTTCCTGGCTGGGATAGTCGATATAGCCGGTCTCGGCATAGTTGCCGGGCACGCGCAGCATGGCTTCGCGTACCAGCCGCGCGCTGGCGATGTGGTCGGGATGCCCATGGCCCGCGCATCGCCAGCACAGTTGCGTATAGGGCACGACCATCGTGTCGTCCAGGTGCCGCACCGTGGTCGGCTTGTACTGGCGAATCAGGTCCGCCAGGGTGTCGATCAATTGTTCGCGCGTGTAGACCTGGGGGTAGGGGCCAAGCGTGTCGACACTCTGTCCGGGTTCGGACTCGGTTCGGCTCAGCGGCGTCAGGCTGCCCCAGCCCTTGCCCAGCCAGGGGTCTTTCAGGCGCATGTGCCACAGCTGCACGCGCGGATTGTCCTGCAGCGTGAAGCGTGCGATGGCGCGGCCGCCCGCGGTGCCGGCGTCTTCCTTCCATTGGTCGGGTTTGTGCGCCATGTAGGCGTACGCAGCGCGGATGCCGCGTTCGCGGCCCAGCATGTAGCCGTCGCCTTCTCCCGCGTCGCTGGCGGTCAGGTAGACCACCCGCACGCAGCCGCCGGCCTCGATATTCGAGGCGATGTCCGGGTTCATGAACAGCAGGTCGTCGTCCATATGGGCAACGAAGGCCAGGTCTTTGATGCCGTGGCATTGCTCAAGCGTGGGCGGCGAGGCCAACGCCGAAGCGGAGACAACAAGGGCGGCTGCGCAGAATAGCGCCCGGCAAACGGGGCGCATAAAGGCCATCAAAGCTGGCATAAATAGGCGTCGCTTAAAAGGCGCGGCGCGGCAATGTGTTTTTGGTTTGGCGAGTATAGCGGGCAGGTGTCGCGTGCCGTCTAGCGAACCGGAACAGAGTGTTGGATACGGTGTCAGACTGCAATTGGGGGACGTGGCGGGGGGGGCGGCGGGGGTGGTGGCCCATCGGTCCGTCACCTTTATTTTCGCCCTATGTGGCTAGTCCGCCGGCGCCCACTGCCCGGATGCCGGCTTCACCTGTGCCCGCGCTCCGCCTTGCCACACTTGCTCTTCCTTCAGATGCGCGGCCCCGTCCGGGTCCACATCGAACCGCACTCCCAGCGCCTGCGCCACGCATGGCGCCTCGATCGGCAATTCCCATGTCAGGAACAGTTGCCAGAGATCTTCGCCGGATGCGAAGTCGGTGGCATCGAACCCGCTTGCGTCGCGGCGGATCACGGCATGTGGCTGGCAGGTGTCGAAGACGATGGCGGTGCCCCGCGTAAGCGGGATGCGGTGGCCGGAACCGGGGAAGTGCACATCCAGCCCTTTGTCTTCGCTCAGGAACAGGTTGCAGAAGGCCGCGCCGCCGTACTGTTCGCCGTCGTGGTGGTACCGGGCGCCGCGGCACGCCATCAGGGCGATGTCGCTGTTGGCCAGCACGTCGCCCAGTCCCCGTGCGCGCGTCCAGTCGGCCATGGCCTGCACGCAGCGCTTGTAGTCGGGCCAGCGCACTTGGGTCCGCGCCAGCGGCATCTGTTCGACGTCGCCGGGCTCCAGCAGCAATCGCGTGGTGATCTCGCGGTGCCAGTCGGCGATCAGGCGTGGCGGCGGCGCAGGCACATCGACATTGCCCGACAGCACGTTGCCGCCCACGCTACGGCTGCGCAGGGTGTCGCCGCTCCAGAAATACGAGGTCAGGAAGGTGTCGGTCATTTCGCGGCCTTGGCCGGTTTCAGCGACGCGAACGCGGCTTGCACGCATTCCGTCATTTTCCTGGCCAGCGTGCCGACCGGAAAGTGGTCGGAGGTGACGGCATAGCTTGGGAACTCAATCTTCTCCGAGAAGGGAATCTCGCGCAATTCGGGCATCTTCAGCGCCCGCGACACGACCGGATTGACGATCGAGACGCCCAGCCCCTTGCTGACCATCGAACAGATGGTCGTGGCGTAAGGCGTTTCAATGGACAGGATTCGGGTGTCGTCGGGAAAGTGCCGGTCCACCGCCGCGCGGTTGAAACTGCCCGCCGGCAGCGAGATGAAATTCTCGTCATTGAAGTCGGCGGGCTTCAGCATTTTCTCGCGGGCCAACTTGTGCCCCGCCGGCACGATTCCCACGCCGTGCGCCGCATTGATCCGTGCGAAATTCAAGCCGGGAATATCCGCCTGGATGGATGAGAATCCGATGTCGCAAAAGCCGGTGGCCATCCACTTCGCCACCACGTCAGATCCGCCCGTGCTGGCCACGACGGGGATGTCCGATACCGTTTCCCGGAACAGCCGGATGGCGTCGGGCAGCACGCATTGCATGATGGAGCCCACCGCGCCCACGCGCAGCAGCCCTGTGCCGCGACGGCGAATGGAGCTGGCGCTGTCGTTCAACGATTCCAGGCCGATGAACGCGCGTTCGACGTCGGCGTAGAACGCATCGGCTTCGGGCGTCGGGATCAGCCGGGTGCCGACGCGTTTGAACAGCACGAAGCCCAGCGTGCCTTCAAGCAGCGCGATCCAGCGGCTGATGTTTGGCTGCGACGTATGCAGCAGACCGGCCGCCGTGGTCATGGAGCGCGTCATCATCACGGCGCGAAAGGCTTCGACTTGCTTGAAGTTCATCGGTCAATCCAAAAACGTCGCAGGAATAATCATATCAATTTTGTATTTGAAGCCGTAAATATCTGATTTGACGCATAAGTTGGCGCGGACGGAGACTACCGTTTCCCTGTTCCCCACCCGGACTGAAATGGAATCCAAAGTCAGCAGCCGCCTGAAGCAACCGCTTGCCGCGGAAGTGCTTCAGCACATTTTCCTTCCGCGCTTGAATCGCGAGTTCTTCGCCAATTTCGAGATGCTGAATCAGATCAACCTTGCGCATCTGGTGATGCTGCACGAGCAGGGCATTCTGGATCGCGATGCGTCGATCCGGCTGGCCGAGGGCTTGCGCAAGATGCAGGCGGACGGGCCGGACATCGTGGAACTGGACCCGGCGCGCGAAGAGGCCTACTTCAACTACGAAGCGCATTTGATCAAGCTGGTTGGGCAAGAGCTGGGCGGGCGCTTGCATACCGCCCGCAGCCGCAATGACATCGGCGCCACCATCGACCGCATCCGCGCTCGGGATTTCATCGCCCGGATCGCGACGGCCCTGATGGACGTTGCCGATGCGGCGCTAACGCAGGCCGGCAGGTATGCCGACTGCGTGATGCCCGGCTACACGCACATGCAGGCCGCCCAGCCGATCACCTACGGCTATTACCTGTCGGCGCTGGTCGATGCCTGGTTGCGCGACGCCGATCGCCTGCTGCATGCTCTGGACACCACGGATGCATCTCCGCTGGGCGCCTGCGCGCTGGCGGGCACGTCGTTCCCCATCGACCGCGACGCCACCAGCGCGATGCTGGGGTTCAGTGGGCCGTTGCCCAGTGCGCTGGACAGCGTCGCCTCGCGGGATTTTGCGCTGGAACTGAGCGCCGCGCTGTCGATCATGATGATCACCAGCAGCCGGATGGTGCAGGACTTCTATATCTGGTCGACGCCTGAATTCGGCTTGCTGTCTTTTCCGGACAGCATCGCCAGCACCTCCAGCATCATGCCGCAGAAGAAGAACCCGGCGGTGTTGGAATACCTGCGGGGCAAGACCGGCCACCTGATCGGGCTGACGTCGGCAGCCTTCGCAACCGTGAAGTCCACGCACTTCACGCACTCGGGCGACAGCAGCCGAGAAAGCACGCGCACGTGCTGGGAAGCCTGCGAAGAAGCGCTGAGATCGCTGGCGCTGATCCAGCTGCTGGTTGAACGCGTCGAGCCGAACCGTGCGCGCATGGCGGCGCGCGCGGCAGAGGATTTTTCAACGGTCACGGACCTGGCCGACTTGTTGGTGCGCAAGGCGGACGCGTCGTTCCGGGATGCGCACCACATCATTGGCGCCGTGGTCCGGCAAGCATTGGAAGCAGGCATCCCCGCCAAGGACATCACGCCAGAGATGGTCAACGCCGCGGCGGCCCAACAGCTTGGCCGGCAGGTCGCCCTGTGCGAAACCGATATCCGCGCTTGCCTGGATCCGGTTCGCAATGTGGCGGCGCGCCAATCTTTCGGCGGCCCCGCGCCCGGCCTCGTGCTAGGGCGGATCGACCAGCAGAAAACACAGCTGGCCGGAAAGCGCAGCGTGATCGCCAAAACGTTGCAGCGCGTGGCCGATGCGCAGGATCTGCTGCGGCAACGCGTGCAAACGCTTGTGTCATCCGAGCCGGGGCCTGCCGTCCGGCAAGCCTGATCGGCCATATCCAACCAAGGGGAATTCAATCATGCTGAAATTTGCCGCGGCGGCTGCTGTCGCCATTGGAATAGGCGCCGGCGCCCCGGCCCGGGCACAGACCCCGGCGCAGCCTTATCCGGCCAAGCCGATCACGATGGTTGTACCGTTTGCCCCGGGCGGCACGGTGAACCTGATGGGACGCCTGCTGGCCAACCGAATGTCGGAAGTGCTGGGCCAGCCCGTCATCGTGGAAAACAAGCCGGGCGGCGGCGGAAGCATCGGTGCGAACTTCGTCGCCAAGGCGCCGGCCGACGGCTATACCCTGCTGCTGGCGACGATGGGGCAGCAGTCGATCCAGCCCTTGCTGACCCAGAACCTGCCGTACGATGCCATCAAGGACTTTGCGCCGGTTGCGCTGTTTTCCACGGTGCCGAACGTGCTGGCGGTATCGGCCGACCTGCCGGCGAAGACCGTGGCGGAATTGGTCGCCTACGCCAAACAGCATCCCGGGAAACTGAACATGGCATCGGCGGGCATGGGGTCCGTCAACCACCTGACGGGCGAATTGTTCATGTATCGCTCGGGCGCCAAATTCGAGCATGTACCGTACCGCGGTGCGGGTCCGGCCACGGCGGACCTGCTGTCAGGCCAGGTGCAGGTACTGTTCGCGAATCTGCCGAACGTGCTGGCGTACATCAAGCCGGGAAAAGTACGCGTCCTGGCCGTGGCCAGCCAGCAACGCAGCGCCGCGATTCCTGATGTGCCGACGTTGGCGGAGGCGGGCGTGAAGGATGCCGTCGTCGAATCCTGGTACGGCGTCATGGCACCCGCCGGCACGCCTGCCGACGTGATCCGCAAGCTGCAGGACACGGTCGTCGATCTGGCCAGGGACCCGGTCATGATCGCCCATCTGGCCGAGCAGGGCGCGGTGCCGTTCCCCGGCACCAGCGCTGACCTGGCCAAGCTGTCCGGTGAAGAGACCGAACGCTGGAAGCGCATCATCGAAAGCGCCGACGTCCAGACGAACTGATCAGCCGCCGCGGTGGTCGTTCGCGGCTTTCTCGCCGTCGCCGCCGCCCATCGACGCGCGCATGCGTTCGATCAGATGCCGTTTCAGGGCGGCCAGGGCCTCGTCCGTCCAACCCTGTGCGCCCGTCACGGCCAGCCAGGCATCCGCGTAATGCTGCGGCGCGTACACATGGCCGTAGCCGATCGGCGTGTGGGTGCTGACGGACATGTCCAGCGCCAGTTGCAGCATGGTCACGACAGGCACCCAGCGCAGGTCGGGCGAGACGTCGGGGCCGTAAGGCGGGTCCATCCAGGCGGGGCGCCGGTACAGGTCGCGATAGTCGAAGAACGTGACGGCATCGCTGGCGTATTGCAGGTAGACGATGCGCATCGGACCCCACGGAGCATCGGCGGGCACGGGCGATCCGTTCTGGTTCATGAAGCGCACGAAAGCCCCATCGCGTAGTTCGGGCAGCCAGGCAGGCGAGCCCGGATTGCGGGCATCGGTGACCGCGCGCCAGACCCGGCTTTCAAACGGCGGGCCACTCCAGAGCGCGCCGTGAATCGGGTCCCCGATCATTTCGAAGAGTTCGGCGGACCGGGCGGAGTTCATGGCGCCCAGGCTCAGGCCATGCAGATACAGCCTGGGCCGGTTGTGCTTGGGCAGCGCGGTCCAATAGTTGTAGATTTCGGCGAACAGCGCGCGTGCGGCTTCCGCGCCATACTCGGGCTGGGCCAGCAGGGACAGGGGGCTGGACAGGTAGGAATACTGAATGGCGACGCTGGCCACGTCGCCGTGCAGCAGGTATTCGACGGTGTCCATGGCCGCGGGATCGATCCATCCGGTGCCCGTCGGCGTCACCACCACCAGCGCGGACCGCTGGAACGCACCCACGCGCTTCATCTCGTCCAACGCCAGCCTGGCCCGTGCCCGTGCCGTGTCGGCGCCAGGCAAGCCCACGTATACGCGGATGGGGTCTTGCGCGTCGCGCCCCGTCTGGGCGCGGATGTCGGCGGCGCTGGGGCCAGACGCGATGTACTCGCGGCCCGCGCGGCCCAACTGCTTCCACGCAATCAGCGAAGCCGGGCTGCCTGTCTTGGCGGCGTCGGCGGGTTGCGGGCGTTCTGGCTCCATCAGCGCGTCGTACTCGCGGAACGAGGCGTCCAGCACATGCAGCGCCGCGCGAAAGAACACGTTGTTGGCCAACGACCAGAAAAGCAGGATCGCGATTGCCGCGCCCGTCACATTGGCGACTCGCCGCGGCACCACGCGGCGCACTTGCGCCGACACGGCGCGCGCCACCCGCTTGAATAGCCGGCCCAGCGCCAGCAGTGCGAAAAATGTGACCAGGGCCGTCGCGCTGACCTTGAAGGGGTGCGCGCTGGTCACGGGCTCCATCTTCATCAGGGCCCGGATCGTGTTCTGCCAATCGGCGGCACGCCACAGAAACAGGATCAGCACGGACAGGCACAGCGCGGTGATCAGCGCGTTGGTGATGCGTGCCGCGCGGGCCCGGGGTTCCGGCAGTTCCAGGTAGGCCCATAGCCAGTGCCACAGCACACCCAGCCCGTAACCGGTGGCCAGGCAGGCGCCGGCCAGTACGCCCTGAGTCACATACGTGCGGGGCACCAGGGTAGGCGTGAGCGACGCCGCGAAAAACAGCGTGCCCAGCAGCAGGCCGACGCCGGACAACGATTCCAGGTGCGATCGGAAAAAATCGGGCAGGCGGCGGGCGGGGCCGTGTGGCGAAGGCATCGTCCGGTCAGTCCCGATCCGGCGCGCCAAGCGGGAACAGGGGGCGGAACGGCCGCGCTTCTTCAACTGCCCGGGTGAACGAGGGCCGGGCAAGCAGCCGGGCGCGGTACGCGCGCAGGACCCCATGGGTTTCTGAAATGGGATGCGTCCAGTCCGCGTAAAACAGCGCCGGCGCGGCGGCACAGTCCGCCATCGAAAAATCCGGGCCGGTCGCCCAGGCCCGGTCGCCCAACTGCCCGTCCAGCCAGGCATAGGCCAGTTCCAGTTTTTCCGTGGCAAGCGCCAGGCCTTCCCGGCGCTTGGCATCGTCGCCCGTCAGCGCGCCATTGACCGCGTGCTGTACCCAGTTCATGACGTGCAGGTCAAAGAACCGGTCCAGAAAGCGCACGTCGAGCGCCGCAACCGGATCGGCGGGCAGCAGGCGGACGGGGCCGGGATGGGCCAGCTGCAGGTATTCGATGATGATGCTGGTTTCGGCGACGTTGCGCGCGCCGTCCACCAGCAGCGGGAACTTGCGCAGCGGCCAGCGCTGCAGCCATTCGGCGGCGTGTTGCGGCGTGTCGGGCCCGATACTGCGGAATTCGAAGGGAGTGCCGTTCTCGTACAGCGCGATCAGCACTTTTTGCGTGTAAGAGGAAAACGGATGGCCGTAGAGCGCAAGCGACATGACGGGGTCTCTCCTGATTCGGTCGGCCTTTATTATGCAAGCGGAAGCCGACTACCGGGCAAAACAGGCGGCCGGATAATTGTTTCCACCAGACGGACGGCCGCCGTTTCCACGGTGCCGGATCGGCGCAAAACTAATACAGTGTTCGATAAGCCGAAGGCAAGGTCGCCTTGGGACAACATGAAGTCTGGATACCAAGACGGGAGACGGGATGGATACGATAAGCAAGCAGGGCGCCAGCGTGCGCGAGCAAGTCAGCGCAACGGAATGGCAAGTCCGCACCGATTTGGCCGCCTTGTACCGGCTGGTGGCGCTGTTCGGGTGGGACGACCTGATTTTCACGCACATCACGGCCAAGGTGCCGGGCACCGAGCATTTCCTGATCAACCCCTACGGGATGATGTTTGACGAAATCACGGCTTCCAGCCTGGTGAAGATCGATCTGGACGGCAACAAAGTCATGGCGTCGGACTACGACATCAACCCGGCCGGCTTCACCATCCATAGCTGTATCCACGCCGCCCGCAAAGACGCGATGTGCGTGTTGCACACGCATTCCATCAACGGGGTGGCCGTGTCGGCGCAGAAGGCCGGGTTGCTGCCGCTGTCGCAGTTCGCGTTCATCGCGTTGCGTTCGCTCAGTTATCACGACTACGAAGGCCTGGCGTTGAATCCGGAAGAGCAGCCCCGTCTGGTGCATGACCTGGGCAGCAACAACTACCTGATCCTGCGCAACCACGGCTTGCTGACGGTGGGGCAGACGATGGCCGAAGCGTTCCAGGCCATGCATCGCCTGGAAGCCGCCTGCATGGCCCAGGTGCGCGCGCAGGCGGGCGGCGGTGAACTGATTTTCATCCCGCCGGAGGTCCTGGCGCGGGCGGCCGTGGAATCCCCGGCTGACCGGGCGCACAAGGCGGCGCTGGCCTGGCCGGGCTTGCTGCGCCGGCTGGACAGGAAGAACCCGGGCTACGCGGAGTAAGCCGCGCAGACGGCGCCCGTGGGGCGCCGTCTGTCGTGGGCGGGCCTTGGCGCTGGCGTTATGGCTTCGCCTCGGGCGAGGCTTGCAGGAATTCGGCGCAATCGGGCAGCGGCGACGCCGGCGCATACACCGAGCCATCGGCATTCCACTTGTAGGTCACCGTATAGCTGCATTGTTTGTCGACGGCGGGCCTGGCCTGCGCCTTCGTCGGCGCCGGCTTCGCGCCGGAATCGGCGTAGCGGCTGGCGTTCGCGGGCGCGCGGGTGGCCTGCGTGGTTACCTGCAAGTCGGGATACTCGACCCCGGCGGCCGTCTTCGTGCCAGCCTGGGGCTTCAACTCGGCCTTGAACTGATAGGCGTCGATGCAATGGCCATCGCGTTTTTTCTGGTCCGCTTCGTTGAAGCAGGATCGGATGCTCGCTTCGGCGGATAACGGCATGATGAACACCAGATTGCTGGCGGTCTGCTCGCCAAGGCTCACTTCAAACAGGTAAAGATCCTTGCGGCTGAAGCTGCCGCCCGAAAATGACGTTTCCAGTTCGTACTCGGGTTCGGCGGGGCCCACCACGCCGACCAGCGCGCGGTCTTCGCTCATGCGGATCAACTGCGGCCAGACGGTGAAACCGGAAAAGTCCGGGACGTCGGGCAAGTCCCAGAACGCGCGGTCCGCGCGCAGCGTGCGGCTGGTGGCGAAGGGGCCGTTCGTCTCGAACGACCCGTCGGTCTTGATGCCGACGCACCAATCGGCCTGCGCATTGCAGAGAAGCTTGTTGTCTGCATTCCGCGTCAACGGCTCGACGTCGGGTTGCGCATTGGCCGCAACCGGCAACGCGATGGATATCAGCAAAGCCAATACGCTTTTCATTGTTATTCCTGTGATTGCGGAAATGCCCGGCGCATTATTGCGTGAATAGGAATATTCCTATTTTTAATGAGTGAGGAAGGCTGACAGGCTGTTTCAGGCAGATTGGAAGACTGACGCGGAACTGAATGATATGGTCTGGGTTCCAACTTGTGCCAGTGCGCCCTGGGCGCGCGGGCATCTCCCCTGTCATAAGGAACTCTGATGAAGTCGATTCCGTCTTTGCTGGGCGCCGCCGCGCTGATGTTGACCCTGCCGGCCGCCGCCGCGCCGGTGACCTACGACCTGGATCCCGCCCACACCTATCCCAGTTTCGAGGCCGATCACATGGGCGGCCTGTCCACCTGGCGCGGCAAGTTCAACAAGTCCAAGGGCGTGGTGGTGCTGGACCGCGAAGCGCGCACTGGCACGGTGGAAGTCACGGTGGACATCAATTCCGTGGACTTCGGCCATGACGAAATGAACCAGCACGCCGTTGCGCCCGACATCTTTGACGCCGCCCGCTATCCCACCGCCACCTTCAAGGGCACATTCACCAAATTCGATGGCGACCGCCCTGAAGAGGCCACGGGCGACCTGACCCTGCGCGGCGTCACCCGGCCCGTCAAGATGGAGATCGACGACTTCAAGTGCATCCAGCACCCCATGGAAAAGCGCGAAGTGTGCGGCGCCGACGTGTCCACGAAGTTCAGCCGCAAGGACTTTGGGCTGAACTTCGGCCTGGACATGGGGTTCAAGCCGGAAGTGGAGTTGAATATCCAGGTGGAAGCCGGCCGGCGTCCTTGAGCCGCTACGTACCATCCATCCGACATTTTGGCGTGGCGGCCGGTGATTGTTCAGGGGCCGCCCGGTGCGTAGGCGCTTACCGCCGGGCGACGTCCAGCACCGCTTCGGCGAACGCCTGCGGCGCCTCTTGCGGCAGGTTGTGCCCAATGCCACCCGTGATGTCGCGGTGCTGGTATTTGCCGGTGAACTGCTTGGCGTAGCCGGCGGGGGGCGGATGTGGCGCGCCGTTGGCGTCGCCCTCCAGGGTGATCGTCGGCACCGTGATCTTCGGCGCCGTGGCCAGGCGCTTTTCCAGTTCGTCGTACTGCGGTTCGCCGTCAGCCAGCGCCAGGCGCCAGCGGTAGTTGTGCACCACGACGGCCACATGGTCCGGGTTGTCGAATGACTGCGCCGAACGCTGATACGTGGCGTCGTCGAACTTCCACTGAGGCGACGCCAGCTGCCAGATCAGCTTGTTGAAGCCGTCGCGGTTGGCGGCGTAGCCCGCCGCGCCGCGTTCGGTGGCGAAGTAGAACTGATACCACCATTGAAATTCCGCCTGTGGCGGCAACGGCTTGCGGTTGGCCTCCTGGCTGCCGATGAGATAGCCGCTGACCGACACCAGGGCTTGGCACCGCTCGGGCCACAGCGCGGCCATGATGTTGGCGGTGCGCGCGCCCCAATCGAAGCCGGCGATGATGGCGCGGTCGATCTTCAACGCGTCCATCAGCGCGATGATATCGACGGCCACAACCGCCTGTTGGCCGTTGCGGGGCGTGTCCGCCGACAGGAAGCGTGTCGTGCCATAGCCGCGCAGGTAGGGAATGATCACGCGGTAGCCGGCGGCCGTCAGCCGCGGCGCCACCTCGGCGAACGCGTGGATATCGTAGGGCCAGCCGTGCAGCAGGATGGCGACGGGGCCGGCACTTGGGCCGTGGTCCACATAGCCCATGTCCAGGTTCCCGGCACGAATCTGGCGGATGTCGCCAAACGGTGCCGCGCCACTGCCGGCTGCGGGGGGCGAAGCGGCGGGCGAGGTGGCTTTGGCCAGTGCCGTGCCGCTTACGCCAAGGTTCAGCAGGCTGACGGCCGCCAGCGCCGAAGTGCTGGCAAGCAGGCGGCGGCGTTGCGGATCGATTGGGTGCTTCATCGTGGAGACTCCATGAAAGGTTCGCGGGTGAGGGGCTTGCTGCGAACGATTTATAGAGGCTCCGCAAAGGCGTTGGGTGTCGGAATGTACGAGCCCCGGACGTGGATACAGTGCGATTCAAATCCCCCGGGCCGATCCGATCAGTCGGGAATGTCGGGTTCCACCAGCGGTGCCAACTGCGCCAGCGATTCCTGCCAGCCCAGGTAGCACATTTCGGGCGGAATGACGGCCGGGATGCCTTCTTGCTTGATGCTGATGTCGGTGCCGCACGCGACCTTGCGCAAGGTGATCGTGGTCTGCATCTGGCCCGGCAGGTTCGCGTCGTCGAACTGGTCCGTGTAGCGGATTTTTTCGGACGGGACCAGTTCCAGGTATTCGCCGCCGAAATTGATGACGGTGCCAGTCGAAAAGTTGCGGAACGACATCTTGTGGCGGCCGCCTACCTTGGCGTCCAACTGGTGGACCTGGCAGGTGAACCCGTAGGGGGGCAGCCATTTCGCGATGGCGTCGGCTTCAAGGAAGGCGCGGTAGACGCGTTCGGGGGAGGCGCGCAGGACGCGATGGAGGGTAACGGTTCCGGTAGTCATGGTGTGTCCGCCTTGGAATGAGAGGGTCGTACTCATACGACGTTCAGAGGACAACGAAATCGACATGGCCGGCGTTAGTGAAAACCCCTAATTCTGTAACCGTCCGATGTACGCCGACAACGCTTCGGCATGCCCCTGTCCGGCGCGCAGGCCGACGTGGCCATCGGCTCGGACGACCACCAGCACAATGCCGCGCACGCCCAGTGCGTGGGCGATGTCCGGCGCCAGGTAAGCATGCACCCCGGGCACCCCGGTATTCGCGGACAGGACGAACACTTGTTCGATGATGGCTCCGTCAGCCAGTGCTTCCATGTCGCGGCGCACCTGCTCCAGGGCATCCTCGGGTGTCGCGGCGCAACCGATCAGCACGGCGGTGTGGCCCTGGCGGCCAGTGCAGGCATGCAGGTGGCCGACGCCGCCCGCCGCGAACGCCAGGGGAATCTGATCAGGCAGACGCTGGCCCGGCCAAAGGGCGTCGTGCGGATCGCCCATGACGATGGGGGATCCTGCGTAGTCGATATCAAGCTCGGCCTCCGCGACCGCTTCGTGGTGCCGCGAGGCAGGATCGGCAAAGACCGTCCGGATCGCCACATCCCGTTCGCGGCGGGCGCGTTCCCCTTTGAGCATCTGTGCGCGTTCGGCGGCATCGCCCGAGGCCATTACCTGGTCGGCCACCGGGCGCCGTTCGGCGTGATAGCTGTCCAGCAGCGCGTCGGAACAATGTCCCTGGCAAACCAGCGCAAGCTTCCAGCCCAGGTTGTAGGCATCCTGCAGGCCGGTGTTCATGCCATGCCCTTGCGCCGGGCTACAAGTGTGCGCAGCGTCACCGGCCAGCAGCACGCGGCCCGACCGGAAAGTCCGGGCAACCTTGGTGTGGCAATCGAAGCGCGTGGGATGCGAAATCTGGTCAAAGCGCGCCTCGGGCAGGTAGCGTTGCAAGGTGGCCAGCGCGTCGGCGACCAGATCGGATTGCGCCGAGCGGGGCCGAAGGTAGACGCGCCAGCGGCGGTCCGGCAGGGCCGTCAGGATGACCGGCGTGGGATCCAGATAGGCGTAGTTGGCTTCAAAGGACTCCGGCCATGCCGGGATGGCAGCATCGAACACGGCCCAAGGCTGGTGGATGTCGTGGCCATCTTGTTCGATACCCATCAACGTGCGGACGGTGCTGTGGTGTCCGTCGCATCCAACGACCCATTGCGCGTGGACCTCTGCCCGCGTGCCCCGCTGATCGATCGTGGCCGTCACGCCATCGGGTTGGGCCGCCAAGCCCACCAGCGTGGTGGCGCGCGTGACCGCGCCGCCGTGTGCAACGAGATAGTCGTGGAGGATGGATTCGGTGACTTCTTCCGAGATGCCGATATTGAAGGGATACCGGCTGCCGCACAGCGACAGGTCAATGTCGCCCAGCACGGCCCCATCGGCGTGAATACGGGCATGGCGCTGTTTGACGCCCAGGCGCAAGAGCGGGTCGGCGATGCCCAGTGCGTCCAGTATTTCGATTGATCGCGGATGCACGACGGTGGCGCGGTCCCAATCCATGGGCTGCTCGTGCGCGTCGATCAGCAAGCACTGGACGCCTCGCCGAACCAGCTCCACGGCGGTGAGCAGGCCGGCAGGGCCCGCGCCTACGACCAGAACGGTTGTCGCGATCATCATGGATCTCCCTGTGCGGGGTGGTCATCGGCGGGGGGGGGCGTGCGTTACGCGATTCGCGTCTGGCGAAATTAGAGCAAGCGCGATGCCGCCGTCAACGGTTCCGAAGTGCGCCGCATGGCTGAGGATCGGAAGACCGGTGCGGGCATACCAGACGCCGGCGCCATGAAAAAGGCCGCGGGACTAACGCCGCGGCCTTGTTCAATGGTGCGGCGTCAGGCCCGCACGTACTCAGGTGACATCAATACGCGCCCATGTAGTCGCGCTTGCCGACTTCGATGCCGTTATGGCGCAGGATCGCGTAGGACGTCGTGACGTGGAAGAAGAACTGCGGCAGGCCGTAATGCAGCAGGTAGGCGCTGCCCGACAACTTCTTTTCTTTCGGGGTGCCCGGGCGCAGCACGATTTCCAGGGACGCGCTTTGCTCGAACTGTTCCGGCTTGAAGGAGCCGACATGCGCCAGGGTCTTGGCGATCAGGGCCTGCAGCTCGGCGAACGAGGGTTCGCCATCGGGCCACGACGGGACGTCCGCGCCGGCCAGGCGGGACGCGATGCCCTTGGCGAAGTCAGCGGCAATCTGCACCTGGCGCGATAGCGGAAACATGTCCGGGAACAGACGCGCGCCCAGGTAGGCGGACGGGTCGATGTTCTTTTCGGTGGCGTGGGCTTCGGCCTTCTTCAGCACGTCCGACAGGGCGGACAGCATTTGCTTGATGACGGGGACGGAAGCGTCGTACATAGGACTGGTCATGAGGGGGCTCGCAGAATGGGTGAAGCGGGCGCGGGGCAACCCGCGCGGCAGGCCCAAGACTACCAGCAATCGGCGACAGGATGGCGGCTTGCAGGATCCCTGCGGTCAGGGCCTTCAATGTGGCGGCGACGCGGGTCGAGCAATCCAGTTTGCGGAACACGCTTTCGACGTGGGCGCGCACCGTGCTGGACGCGCGGCCTGGTGCAAGGGGGATTCCTGCGCTGCCGGGCCCATGCCCAGCAGCGCGCCGTGCCGGCGGTTTGTCTGCTACCACTCAAATGTACTTTTTATGTTCCGTATTTCTTTGAAATAGCCGGGTTATCCCTAGTAATAGGGCTCCTTTCGGGCGCGTTATAACCATGTTTGTATTTTTTTTGTATTTATGAACATGAAAATAGCTCTGATTGGATGTGGGGAAGTGGGCGAATGCTATGCGCAGGCGTGGGTGGCCGGCGGGCATTCCATCGTCGGCATCTGCGAACTGCGGCAGGACGCCGCGATGCAGGCGCGCGCGGCCTCGCACGGCAGCGTGTTGCACGCCGAACCCGGCCCCTGGCTGGCGCAAGCCGACATCGTGGTGTCGGCGGTCTTTGGTCACGCGGCGCTGCAGGTCGCCGCGCAGGCGCTGCCGCATCTGCGCGGCGACGCGTCGTATGCCGATTTCACGACCGCAAGCGCGGCCGACATGCGCGCTGCCGCCGACATCGCCGCGCAACGCGGCGTGCCCTTTACCGACGTGGCAATCATGGGCGCCATTGCGCTGCTGGGCGCGCGCACGCCGCTGTTGTGCGCCGGCACGGGCGCACCGGCCGTGGCCGCCTTCACGCTGGCTTGCGGCGCGCCCGCGCAGGCGATCGAGGGCCAGGCGGGCGATGCCGTCCGCCTCAAGCTGTTGCGCAGCATCCTGACCAAAGGCATGGAAAGCCTGGCCGTCGAATGCCTGGTCGCGGCCGAAAGCATGGGCCTGCGGGCGTCGTTGTACGAAGTGCTGTCCGACATGGATCGGACGCCCCTGACGACATTCGTCGACTCGTTCGTGCGTTCGCATGTGTTGCATGCGCCGCGCCGTCTGGCCGAGGTGCGCGAAGCGCGCGAGCAATTGGTCGAGGCCGGCTTGCAGCCGCTGGTGCTGGATGGCGTCGAACGGCTCTTCGCCCGGACAGCCAAGGGTATCGAAGCGGCGCGCGACGCAGGCTCGTTCAACGTGCCCGATTCCGTCGCGGACCGGCTGGCATGGCTGACGCCCCTGGCGCGCCAATCCTGAATCCCGCAGAGCGGCCCCGAAGAGGGCCGCGACATTCCCGAATACAAGTGAGGAAGACAATGACATCCGTAAAGACTTTGCTGGCGTCGGCGCTGCTGGCGGCTTGCGCCGTGGCCAGCGCGGCCGATATGGGCTCGGCCCCCATCACGCTGATCTCTCCGTTTCCCCCGGGCGGGGGCACCGACACCTTGACCCGCATGATCGGCTCGGCCATCGCGCAGGACACGGGCTGGAACATCGTGGTCGAAAACAAGCCGGGCGCGGGCGGCAACCTGGCGCTTGACGCCACGGCGCGCGCCAAGCCCGACGGCCACACGCTGGTCATGGCGCAGACGGACAATATCGTGCTGAACCCGTGGCTCTATAACAAGCTCAGCTACGACACCTTCAAGGATTTCAAGCCGGTGGGCCTGGTGGCCTCGTCCCCCAGCGTGTTCGTGGTGGTGCCGGAATCCCCCTACAAGACGCTGGACGACGTGGTTAAGGCAGCGAAGGCGCGGCCGGGCCAGGTGTCGCTGGGCATCCCCGGCATCGGCGGCAGCGGCGACCTGATCGGCCATCTGTGGCGCAAGGCCGCGGGCATGGAGCTGATGCACGTGCCGTACCGTGGCTGGTCGCAGGCGTTCCCGGATCTGGTCAGCGGCCGCATCGACCTCTACACCGGATCCGTGGCGTCGCTGCTGCCTCAGATCCGCGGTGGCAAGGTCCGCGCGCTGGCCGTGGTGGCGGACGCCCGTTCGCCCGCCTTGCCCGATGTGCCGACCTTCGCGGAAAGCGGTTTCAAGACCATCAATCAAACGATCTGGTGGGGGTTGATGGCGCCCGGCAAGACGCCGGATGACGTGGTCGCGACGCTGAATCAGGCGCTGAACAAATCCCAGGCGCAACCGGACGTCGTGAAGAAGCTGGAAGACTCGGGCTACAGCGTCATGACGGGCACGCCGGCGGACCTGGGCAAACGCCATCGCGCCGACCATGACATCTTCGGCAAGGTCGTGCAGGAAGCCGGCATCCCGAAACAATGATCTTGCGAATCCCCCAGTTCAAGCACCAGGAGACCCCTAATGACCGGTTTTGATATCCATCCGCGCAAGCGCGCGGTCGCCAGCGAGTTTGTCGAGAAGTTCCGCAGCATCCCCGTCGCCAACATCAGCGACTGCATGTCGCGCATGACGGCCGGCGGCGCGCGCCTGCGTCCCATGCATGACGGCCATCCGCTGGCCGGCCCCGCGCTGACGGTGCGCACGCGCCCGGGCGACAACCTGCTGGTGCACAAGGCGCTGGAACTGGCGCAGCCGGGCGATGTGGTGGTGGTGGACGCCGGTGGCGACCTTACCAACGCCATCATCGGCGAGATCATGACGACCTATGCGCAGACACGCGGTCTGGCCGGTATCGTGATCAATGGCGCGATCCGCGATAGCGGCACCATCCGGCGCGGCTCGTTCCCGGTGTACGCCGCCGGCGTGACGCACCGCGGGCCGTACAAGGATGGTCCGGGCGAGATCAACGCCGTCATCGCGCTGGACGGCATGACGATCGAGCCGGGCGACCTGATCCTGGGCGACGAAGACGGCTTGCTGTCCGTGCCGTATGACCTGGTGCCCGCCCTGTATGAAGCCGCCTCGGCCAAGCATGCGGCCGAAGAGCAGATGCTGGCGCAGATCGCCGCCGGTACGCTGGATACCTCGTGGATCGACGCCCGGATGAAGGCGCAGGGCTGGAAGCCCTGAGCCGGCGGCGTTAAGGCGCGCCGTCAGGCCTTGGCGATGCCCAGGCGGCGCAGGAGCCGGTCTTTGACGGCGCCGCCATAGGCCCACGACAGCACCGCCAGCACCAGCATCGCCACCGTGAAATAGGCGCGCGCGGCCATCGGTACCGGATTCAGTTCCGCGATGGTCCGCATCGGCTCATAAGACGTGAAGTCACTGGCCGCCAGCACGCTGAACAGCAGGGCCAGCACGGGCCCCGTGAAATGCGGACGTTCGCCCCGTGTCGCCGGGTCGGCGTGGAACGACCAGCGCAACAGCTGCACCAGATGGACGGCGACCGTGACCAGTGGAATGGCTACCGCTAGCAGCAGGACGAAAAGGGCGACGAGGATCTGGGGCGAATACATGAAAGCGAATAGTGGGAAAGGCGGAAAACCGCGGCCGGGATCACGCGTCTGACGTGTCGGCTGGCGGCTTGCGCTGGCTGCGGAAAAGCAGGTGCGTCGTGGTCAGGTGAAAGCGCATGGCGATGTCCGCGCATCCCGGATCGCGTGCCCGCAGTGCGGCGATGATCTGGCGATGGTGTTCCACGCTGCGCAGCATGTCGTCGTGCGTGTAGAAGTAGAACGAGCCGATGATGATCGGCATGTCCAGCAGGTTTTCCACCATTGTTCGCACCCGCGCGGATTGCGCTGCATCCAGCAAGGCGTGGTGGAAGAGGTTGTTGCAGTGTTGGACGCGCGCCACGCGGTCGGTGTCATCGGACAGGATGGCGGCCAGCATGCGCTCGTTGATCTGCTCAAGGTGGTCGATCTGTTCGGGCGTGGCGCGCTCGGCAGCGGTACGCGCGGCATAAGGTTCAAGCAGCAGGCGCAGTTCGAACGCCTCGTTGATGTCGCGGTCCACCCAGCCCAGCACCACCGCGCCGCGCCGACCCTCACGCTTGACCAGGCCATCGGTAATCAGCCGTTCGATCGCGCTGCGCACCGGCGTGCGGCTGACGGAAAGCTCGGCCGCGATGTGCTCTTCGCGCAGCCGCTCGCCAGGCAGGAACACACCGGACATCAGCCGTCGGCGGAGTTCCCCGTAGACAAGGTCGCGGGCGCTGGTCATGGTGGCGCGGAATTCCTGAGGGCGCGAAGAGATCCAGACTATACCCGAAGGGGGGCGTGATTTTGCGCGCAAACCGGCCCTTGCGCGACGGTGGCGCGGGCGCGTTTACCCATGCATCCGGACGTCGCGGGGCGACACGCCGAACAGACGCTTGAAGGCCGTGGCGAAATTGGCGGCGCTGGAATAGCCAGCCATGGCCGCGGCCTGGGCGACGCTGACGCCTTGATTCAACAATGCGCGCTGGGCGGCCCGTAGCCGTTGCTCTCGCAGATATTCAACGGCGGACGACCCCGTCAGCGCGTAAAAGCCCTGTTGCAACGCCCGCACGCCCAAGCCGGTTTGCGCGGTCAGGGCGGCCAGACGGCCCGGGCCAGTGACTTTTCCGGCATCGATGCGGGCACGCAGGTCCAGCAGACGCGCGGCGTGACGCGGGTTGATGCGACTGGCCAGCGTACCGGCGCTTTGTCCGCCGGCGGCCGCGGCCAGGGCCACGTGCCGAAGCCCTTCACCCAGCAAGGCCAGACACCGGGATTCCAGCATCAACCGGTCCACGCCGTCCTCGTGGGCGGGAGGACGCGCGATGCGTTGCGCCAGCGTGACGCCGCGGGGCGTGAGCGTCCACGCATGCAGCGCCAGATGCGTCTGTAGAAAGGACTGGATGGCCCAGGTGTCGACGGCGCCCGGCGAGGAGCCGCCGGGAATCAGCCCGCCGTCCTGTAGCCATTGCGGCGCCACTGTCAGCGTGATCGACCGTTCGCGGTGGTTGCGCGCCGCCCGGCGCATGAAGCTGGCGGGTCCGGTCAGCATCAGCAGGCGCGCTTGCAGGCCTTCGCCCGGCGCGGGACCCTTGAGGCGCAGGTGGTGATGGCCGAACTCCAGCTCCACGTCGCCTTGTTCCAGCACGATCAATTTCAAGCCCGGCGTGAGCGTGGAGCGGACGAGGTTGTCGCCGCAATCGCGGACGTCGGCGCGCCGAAGCATCAGGCCGGGCCGCATCGCCAATACCTCGAAGCTGCCTTCCAGCGGGGTCTTGGCGCCCGCGCCATGGCGGGATTCGATATCGTGCGATCCCCCCACGTGCGTCCCCGCCGCCCGCAATTGGTCGGATGAGATCCCGCCCGCCATTTCCGCCCGTTTTCGCGGCCCCGCCATGCTTGCTCCAAAAAAGTGAATACCCCCACGCTGCGCACGCTTCGCGCGCTTGCTGCCCCCCGAGGGGGCTTTTTTGTCTTGGGGCGGCCCTGCGACAAAAAATGCCCCCACGCCGCACCCGCTTCGCGTGGTTGCCGTGCGCCGCCGCAAAGCATCTGGTGCTTTGCGCAAACATGCGGGCCTGATTTCCGTGGAATCATGGGCGGGCTTTCAAATGACCATGAGAATCAGTACCATTATGACCCAAAGTCCCGCCGTCTTCGTCCTCCGCCGGCCCCGGACGATAATGGCCCTGGCCTTCGCCGGGATGACCGGCGCCGCCCAGGCGCAGACGGTTCCGCCTTCGGGCGACGCCGCCGCAAGCCCCGTGCAGTCCCTGGCCCCCGTGGTGGTCACCGCCAGCGGCTATGACCAATCCATCGCCGATGCGCCCGCCAGCATCACGGTGCTGACGCACGAAGACCTGGCCAGGCAGCCTTTCAATACCCTGCAGGACGCGCTGCGCAATGTCGAAGGCGTCAGCGTCGTGGGTGCCAATGCCAACAAGCAGGACATCTCCATCCGCGGCATGCCGGGCAAATACACCCTGATCCTGGTGGACGGCAAGCGGCAGGGCACGCGTGAAATGCTGAACCGCGAAGAGCTGGGCATGGTGCAGGCCAGCCAGATTCCGCCGCTGGCCGCCATCGAGCGGATTGAAGTCGTGCGCGGGCCAATGTCGTCGTTGTACGGCTCCGATGCGATCGGCGGCGTGGTCAACATCATCACGCGCAAGGTGCCGCAGGCGTGGACCGGTTCGATCAACCTGGGCACGATCTTGCAGCAGCACAGCGAACTGGGTAACAGCCGGCAGGCGGATTTCTACCTGGCGGGCCCGATCAAGGACGAGAAGCTGGGCCTGCAGCTGTTCGGAAAATCCAATCAACGGACGGAAGCCGACGTGGTGGACGGCTCGTATGGCATCCGGGACCGCGGATTGACCGCCCGGCTGACGCTGACGCCGACGAAAGACCAGGACATCCAGCTGGAAGCCGGTCAGGACGAATACAACCGCTACGGCACCGTGGGCAAATCGTTGGCCGCGACCGAGACGGGCGACTACCGATTGAAGAACCGGCACACGCACTATTCGGTCTCGCACGAGGGCCGCTGGAATTTCGGCACGACGAATGTGTCGCTGCAGCGCGAAGAAGGCAAGGCCAGCAACACGATCGGGGACAAGGACGCCACGTCGTATCCGGACACGCGGCTGGTCAATACCACGCTGGACGCGACGTTGACGCTGCCGTTGCCGAGCAACATGCTGAAGGTGGGCGGGCAGTACATCGACACGCGCCTGTACGGCACCGACAAGGAAGCCGCCTCCACCACGGCGCGCAACACCGTGTCGGGCCTCAGCACACGGTCCTGGGCGTTGTTCGGCGAAGACGAATGGGCCGTCACCGACAACCTGTCGTTGACGGGCGGCATGCGCCTGGACGACCACGAGCGCTATGGCCAGCATTGGAGTCCGCGCGGGTATGCCGTCTATCACCTGTCGGACGCCTGGACACTCAAGGGCGGTGTCGCGCGTGCATTCCGCGCGCCTGAACTGCGCCAGAGTTCGGCGGACTACATCCAGGCCACGGGCGGCGCCGTGGGCGCGCCGCGCGGCAGCATCGCCGGCAACCCCGACCTGAAGCCCGAAACCAGCACCAGCACCGAAATCGGCCTGCACTACCAGGACGACGACGGGGTCGCGGCCGGCGTGACGCTGTTCAACAACGAATTCAAGAACAAGATCTACAGCCAATGCGTGACCGGATGCGCGGGCACCTCGGGCGCCACGTACGAGTGGGGCAATATCGGGCGCGCGACCCTGCGAGGCGTTGAAACCAGCCTGACCTGGCCGCTGTCGCGCACGGTCACGCTGACGGGTAACTACACCTATACGCAATCCAAGCGTAAATCCAATGACGAGGTCGCCTATGACGGCACGTCGTTGCAAGGGCAGCCGTTGGACCGGACGCCGCGCCATGTGCTGAACCTGCGGGCGGATTGGCGGGCGACGGACGCCTTGTCGCTGTACGCGTCGGCGAATGTGCAAAGCGAACAGTACTGGGCGAACTATCGCAATGTGTCGACGACGACGCGCCGGCGGCCCGGCGCCACCACGTTCGATCTGGGCGGCAGCTACGAATTGAATTCGCACGTCACCTTCCGATTGGCGGTGATGAACTTGACCGACAAGCGCGTTCCGGTGGACTATCGCACCCGCACAACCGGTCTGGATGGAAACTGGCAAGTCGATGAGGGGCGCCGTCTATGGCTGAATACATCCGTTTCGTTCTGACGGGGGCCACTTTGGCCCTGGGCCTGGCGACGGCCGCGAACGCGCAGCCCGGCCACGGCCGGCCCATGGCGGCGCAACCGCCCGCGTTGGCGATTGGCGTGCCGGCCCAGCAGGTGCAGCGCTATGTGCTGGCCGCGCCGGACGGCGGTCCCGAGTACCGGGTGTCGGTCTGGGCGCCGCCGGAAGGGCCGCCAGCCGCCGGTTATCCCGTGGTCTACATGCTGGACGGCAACGCCGTATTTGAAAGCCTGACGCGGACCACGCCCGCCTTGCCGCAGGGCGCGTCGCTGCAAGCCGTGGTGGTGGGAATCGGCTATGACGATGCCGAACGCTTCAATGTGACGGCGCGGTCTTATGACTACACGCCGCCTTCTCCAGGCGCGGACGCCCCGCGCGGTTCGCCGCGTGATCCCGATGCGCAGGGTTGGGCGAAGCCGGGCGGCGGCGCCGATCGCTTTCTGGCGGTCCTGCAACAACGCATCCAGCCGCTGGTGGAACGGCGCTATCGCATCGATGCCGACAACCGCACGCTATACGGCCATTCGTACGGCGGCCTGTTCGCGCTGCATGTGGCGCTGAGCCGGCCCCAGGCGTTCCAGCACTACGTCGCGGCCAGTCCGTCGATCTGGTGGAACGGCCGATTCATCCTGCAATCGCTGGCGCGTCCGGCGCCTGTGCCGGAACCCGGCGTGGACGTGACCGTGATGGCGGGCGAAGAAGCACAGGGCCACGAAGATCGCCCGGATAGCCCGGAAAGCGTGGTGCGCGCGCTGGGCAACATCCCCCATGTGCAGGCCCGTCTACGGGTGTTCCCAGGCCTTGGCCATGGCGAGATGCTGCCGGCGTCGCTGGCGGCGACGCTGCGCGATTACGTGCGCTAGCGCGGGGGGATGGGTCGCCGCAGGCCGGCCGTCAGGCGCCGCTTGCGGGGAATGCGATGGTGATGCCCACGCCGCGGCCGTCCACGCCCGGCCCCCACTCGATCTTCGCGTGGTGCTTGGCGGCGATCTGCGCCACCAGCGACAGACCGATGCCGCTGCCGCGCTCGATGGTGCCGGCCTTGCGGTAGAAGCGGTCGAACACGCGTTCGCGCTCGGGCGGCGCGATGCCCGGCCCGTTGTCGGCGACGGACAACTGCGCGCCGCCGTCGGGCAGCGGGCCGCAGGATACGGCCACGCGGCCGCCTTCTGGCGTGTAGCGCAAGGCGTTGTCCAGCAGATTGCGCAGCAGCACGCCCAACGCGTCGACGTTACCGTTCACCATCGCCGCGTGGGTGTCGAGGCTGATGCGCTGGTTCTTGCGTTTGGCGAGCGCCTCGCTGTCGCGCACAATCATTTCCGATAGTCGATCAAGCGCAACGGGTTCGGCGCGGCCCTCGCTTTGCGCCTCGGTGCGCGCCTGGTCCAACAATTGTTCGGCCAGACGGGTGGTGCGGGTGGCGACGTCGCGCAGCTTGTCGACCGCCTCGCCGCGTGCTTGCGGGGTATCGCTACGCACCGCCAATTCGGCGTAGGTGCTCAGCGCCGCCAATGGCGTGCGCAACTCGTGCGCGGCGTCGGCCAGAAAGCGGCGTTCCCGGTCGAGCGAGGCGGACAGGCGTTCCAGCAAGCTATTGATGGATTGGATGAAGGGTTGCAGTTCGCCGGGCATTCCCGATGTGGGCAATGGCGTCAGGTCCATGGCCGGGCGGCTCAGGATGGCGTCGCGTGCGCGGTCCACGGGGCGGAAGGCACGGCGCATGACCAGCCACGTGAGTCCCGTCAGTATCAGAAAGAGCACGCTCAGGAACGCCAGGCCGTTTCGCATGCGCGCGGCGGTTTCCGTGCGTAGTTGCGCTTCCGACTTGGCGAACTGGACTTGTATGCGGCCATCGGCATCCGCCACGGAATAGGCGCGCCAGCGTTCGCCACGCAGCGTGACGTCTTCGAATCCGTTGTGGAAATCCTGTATCAGGGGGTAGTCGGGCGCCCAAGGCGACTGCACAAGCAGCCGCTTGTCGGCCAGCGCCCACACCTGGAAATTGAACGATTCGCCATCGAAGCGATTGGAGTAGGGAAGTTCAAAGCGGTCTTCGCTGGAGGGCTTTGCCTGCAGCAGGCTGGTGGGCAGCGACAGCAGCGCCTTCTGGGCGGCATCCCGCAAATCCCGGTCCGACAGGCCGGTCTCGGCGCGGGTCTGCTCCAGGTAGATCAAGGAAAAGACGGTCACCCAGGTGGCGATCATGGCCAGGAACAGCGTAACCGCGACTTGTCTGCGCAGGGTCTTCATGACGACACGTCCGGCACGATGCGGTAGCCCAACCCGTGCTGGGTCTCGATCAGCCCGTCGCCCAGCTTGCGTCGCAACTGATGGATATAGACCGCCACGGTGTTGCTTTCGATGGTGCCGCTGCTGCCGTAGACGGCAACTTCCAATTGATCGCGGCTGACGGTGCTGCCCATGCGTTGCATCAGCGCCAACAGCGTGTGGTACTCATGCGCGCTCAGGCTGACGTCGCTGCCGCCTTGCGTCACCGTGCGGCGCGCGGGCTCCAGCACCACGTCGCGGCAGCGCAACGCCGACACCACGCTGTTGCTGCTGCGGCGAAGGACCGCGCGCATCCGGGCCAGCAGTTCGTCCAGCTGGAAAGGCTTCACCAGGTAATCGTCGGCGCCGGCGTCCAGGCCCTGGATGCGGTCGCTCAGGCGGTCGCGGGCGGTGATGATCAGGACGGGGGTCGTGTCGAAGCGGCCGCGCAGCGCCTTCAGCACCGCCAGGCCGCTGCCGTCGGGCAACCCCAGGTCCAGCAGCACGGCTTGATAGCCGTGGTCCACCAGCGCCAGGTGCGCTTGCGGCATGTCGCGCGCCCAGTCCACGGCGGCGCCATCTTGAATCAGGCCCGCGCGCAGGGCGTCGCCCAGCATGGGGTCGTCTTCTACCAGCAGGATACGCAAGCAAGCTCCAGGGCCGTCCGTGGCGGGTTGCGCCGGGGCCTTAAAGAATTATTAAAAGTTGCTCAGGACAATGCAGGCCAAGCCCCGGGGCGGTCGCCCACGGTCACTGTAATAACACTGAAGGAAGCCCTGATGCGGATGGGTATATTAGCAAGAGGCGCGCTTGCGGGCGCGATGTTCACCGGGGCTGGCGCGGTCTACGCGCAAAGCGGGAACTTCATCGGATTGGGGGTCGGAGCGATTCCCGTCTATGAGGGTTCCAGCGAGTATCGGGCGCTTCCGGTGCCGCTGATCAACTACCAATCCGGCAATTTCTTCATCACGCCCCGCATGGGGCTGCCCGCGATGGGGCTGAAGACTTCGCTGGCATCCGATCTGGATGCGGGCGTGTTCGTGGGGATGTCGCTGGGCCGCAAGGCCGATGACGCCGACCTCACGAAGGGGCTGGACGACATCAAATTCCACGGCGCGTACGGCGCCTACGTGGAATGGACCCCCGGCCGGTATTCGCTGGGCGCGGGCTACAAGCAGGCTGCCCGCAGCGGCTACGGCGGCACGCTGGAACTGCGGGCGTCGTATGCGGCGCTGATGACCGAGAAGCACACCGTGCAGGTGGGCGTCCGCACCGAATGGGCCAGCAGCGACTACATGCAGACCTGGTTCGGCGTCACGTCCTCGCAAGCGGCCCGCAGCCGCGAGGGCCTGTCGACGTACTCGCCCTCGTCGGGGTTCAAGAACGTGGGTCTCTACTCCACCTGGATGTACCAGATCAATCCCAGCTGGAGCACGGTGTCCACGATTGGCGTCAACACCTTGCTGGGCGACGCGCGAGACAGCCCGCTGACGGACCGCAAGACCAACGTATTCGGCTCGGTGGGCGTGGCGTACCGCTTCTGATCGGTGGGCAGGGCGGACGCAAACAGGGATGACGGTTCCGCTGGGGGAACAGATACAATTTCCGCCAGAATTTCCGTCACCCCGTTTTGATGATCCGATCCCATGCCTGCCTTCCCGCCCGAGCCCCAAGCTGTCCACAGCCCCACCACGCGCCACGCGATATTCATCGTCGCCACGCTGAACCCGGGGGCTGCCGCCGCCGAAACCGTCCGCGGCTGGTGCGCCGACGTGGCCACATTGACGCGTACCGTCGGGACGCGCGCGCCGCAGCAGAATCTATCCTGTGTCTGTGCATTCGGGTCGGACGCCTGGGATGCGCTCTTCGGGCAGCCGCGGCCGGCGTCCCTGCATCCGTTCCGCGTGTTCGGCGACGGCGCGCGCGTTGCGGTGTCCACGCCCGGCGATCTGCTGCTGCACATCCGCGCGGAATCCATGGACGTTTGCTTTGAGCTTGCGACGCTGCTGGTCAACGGGCTGGGCGATGCCGTGACCGTGGTCGACGAAGTCCATGGCTTTCGCTACTTCGACCGGCGCGCCATCATCGGTTTCGTCGACGGCACCGAAAACCCCGAAGGGCGCGAGGCCGTCGATTTCACCGTGATCGGCGATGAAGACTCGGAATTCGCGGGTGGCAGCTACGTGCTGGTGCAGAAGTATCTGCACGACATGGCGGGGTGGAACGCCCTGACCGTCGAGAACCAGGAAGGCATCATTGGCCGCCACAAGCTATCGAATGTGGAACTGGACGACGATATCAAGCCGGCGTCTTCGCACAGCGCCCTGACGACGCTGGAAGAGAACGGCCAGGAAGTGAAGATCCTGCGCGACAACATGCCGTTCGGCCGTCCGGGCGTGGGTGAATTCGGCACGTATTTCATCGGCTACGCGCGTTCGCCCGCGCCGATCGAGCAAATGCTCGAGAACATGTTCGTCGGCCGTCCGGCAGGCAATTACGACCGTCTGCTGGACTACAGCCGAGCCGTGACGGGCAGCCTGTTCTTCGTGCCGTCCGCCGAACTGCTGGAATCCCTGGAAACGCGTGCGGCCGTTGCGCAAGCACCGCAGTTGGCGGCAACGCCTTCTCCTTCGGCCGCCTGACGGTTGCTGCCCGGCTCCACGTCACCGGTATTTCTGCTTCTACGACTAAAGACCGATGCGTCCGTACCGGTCCGCTGCTACCGTCCGCCAGGAGCAGTCCCGCAGCTCAGGTTCCAACCTTCCGGCTGCATGGCAGCGCGGCGGGAGCCGGCGCGGGGGCTGCCTGGCCGGCGCTGGCGCGGCTTCCTTTTGTCAGCAAGCAGGAGAACATCATGCAGAAAATCAACAAACCGGAACCGTCGGATACGGCAGCGGACCTTCAGGTTCAGCCTTTGACCTCGGAAGAAATCGGCCAGGTCAGCGGCGGCGTAGGCACGGCCCGGATGCTCACGGCCGTTACGCCGGGTAAAGGCAACGGCGCTCGGGGCAGCATGCTGAATACCGGCAAAGGGCTTTTCACCGGAAAGTAAGTCAACCCGCGACGCCATCAACGGCGCGCCAACGGGAGTCATCCATGGAAAAGACCGTGCCTATGGTGTCGATGGACGACACCTCGGAAAAGCAGGTCCAACCGCTCAGCGAGCGCGAAGTCCTGGAAGTGAGCGGGGGGGCGAATAGCCGGCGAATCTTCATCAAAAGCCCGACGGCCCCCACGGGCCCAGCCGCCAGGCCAAGCCGCCAGAGCAACTTCCGGTAAGCCCGGTTCCAGGCTGCAGTCATGACACGCGGCGGCTTGGCCGTCGCGCGCTTTTTTCCCTCTGCTTGTTTCAGGCCTTGCCCGATGTCGCTTTATCGCAAACAAGCGCTAGCCGCGCAACGTTCCGTCGGACTGGGCGATATCGTCTTGATCCGGCCGGTGTCGTTTGCCCTGGTCACGGCGGTGTTGGGCGGCTTCGTGCTGGCCGTGTGCCTGTTCCTGGCGTTCGGCACCTATACCAAGCGCGCGACGGTCAGCGGCCAGCTTGCCCCGGACGCCGGCCTGCTCAAGCTCTATGTGCCACAGGCGGGCGTGGTGCTGGAACGTCCCGCCCGCGAGGGCCAGCATGTCCGGGCGGGCGACGTGCTGTACGTCGTGTCGGGCGACCAGCAAAGCGCGCTTGGCGACACCCAGCAGGCCATCAGCGGGCAGATACGGCAGCGCGAAGACAGCCTGCGCCAGGCCCGCCAGAAAACCCTGTTGCTGCAACAAAGCGAACACGACACGCTGGCCGCCGGCATCAACGGGTTGACGTCGCAGCTTGCGGCGATCGACAGCCAGATCGACGGCCAACGCGGCCGGATCAAGCTGGCGGAGGATAGCGCGCAGCGCTATCGAAACCTGATGGAAAAGGGCTACCTGTCGCCCGAAGAATCCGACCAGAAGCGCGCTGATCTGCTAGAACAGCGCAACCAGCTGCAGGCTTTGCTGCGCGACCGCATCGGTATCGCCATGGACCTGGCCAATCGGAAATCTTCGCTGGCCGACCTGACGCTGCGCCAGCAGAACCAGCTGGCGCAGCTGGACCGTGATCTGGCGGGCGTGGCGGTGGACCTGACCCAAAGCGAAGCCAAGCGCCGCGTCGTCGTGACGGCGCCGCAGGCGGGCGTGCTGACCGCGATGACGGCCGAGGTGGGCCAGGCGGTGGACCCCCGGCGCCCGCTGGCCGCAATCGTGCCTGACGGCGCCAAGTTGCTGGCCGAGCTGTACGCGCCCAGCCGCGCGGTGGGTTTCGTGGCGCCGGGCGATGCGGTGCTGATGCGCCTTGAAGCCTACCCATACCAGACCTTTGGCCAGCAGCGCGGCGTGGTCCAGACCGTGACGCGCAGCGCGTTGCCGGAATGGCAAATGACCGATGGCGCTGCGGGAACGGGCGATAAAGAACCGATGTATCGGATCACGGTGTCGCTGGACACGCCGGCGTACGGCCCCCAGGGGCAGGCGCTGGCATTGCGGCCCGGCATGCGGCTGGACGCCGACCTGCTTCAGCAGACGCGCCGCCTGTACCAATGGGCGTTCGATCCCGCCTATCGACTGTCGGGGAAACTGTGACCATGCTTGAACGCCTGACGCTCGGCGTCAAACGGCGGGTGCCCAGGCTCCTGCAAACCGAGGCCGCCGAATGCGGACTGGCTTGCGTGGGCATGGTTGCGGGGTTCCATGGCCACCACCAAAGCCTGGCCAGCCTGCGAGGCCGCTTTCCCGTGTCGCTCAAAGGCGCCACGCTTGCAACGCTGATTCATGTGGCCGGCCAGCTGGGGCTGGCGTCCCGGCCCGTGAAGGCGGGCCTGGGCGCGCTTGGCAAGCTGAAACTTCCCTGCATCCTGCATTGGGAATTCAACCACTTCGTGGTGCTGACCGACATCAATGCCCGGTCGGCCACGCTGATCGACCCCGCCTCTGGCGTGCGGAAATGCACCATCAGCGAGCTGTCCGCGTCGTACACCGGCGTGGCGCTGGAACTGTGGCCGACGCCGGATTTCCAGACGGCCAACGAGAACAAACCGGTCCGGCTACGTGAACTGACGGGGCGAGTTACCGGCCTGGGCGCGGCGTTTTCGCAGGTAATGCTGCTGGCGTTGGCGCTGGAAGTGCTGACGGTGGTTCAGCCCTTTTTCCTGCAATGGGTCGTGGACCACGTGTTGAACACCGGTGACCGCGACCTTCTGACCACGCTGGCGCTGGCCTTTGGCCTGCTGATGGTGATGCTGCAGCTGACGTCGGTGGCGCGCAGCTGGATGCTGATGTTCATGGGCACGACGCTGAACCTGCAATGGCGCAGCAACGTCTTCACGCATCTGCTGCGGCTGCCGGTCGGGTACTTCGAAAAGCGGCACCTGGGTGACATCGTGTCGCGCTTCGGGGCCATCGACACCATCCAGCGCACCGTCACCACGTCGTTCCTGGAGGCGCTGCTGGACGGCATCGTCATGGTGATCACGCTGGTGTTGATGTTCCTGTACAGCCCGCCGCTGGCGTGGATCGCGGTGGGCGCCATGGCGTTGTACGGGCTGGCGAGGTGGTCTGGCTATGCGTCGCTGCGCTATGCCACCGAAGAACACATCATTCACGCCGCGAAAGAACAATCGCACTTTCTGGAAACCGTGCGCGGGGTCAAGGCAATCAAGCTATTCCAGCATCAGAATGACCGGCGTTCGCGTTGGCTGGCGCTGCTGGTCAACGAAATCAATGCCGATCTGCGTGTGCAGAAGTGGGCGCTGTTTTTCCGCACGTTCAACGGCCTGCTCTTCGGCCTGTCGTCGATTGCGATCCTGTGGCTGGGCGCGCGGCTGGTCCTGGATGGCCAGTTCACGGTCGGCGCCTTGCTGGCCTTCATCGTCTACAAGACCCTATTCGACAAGCGGGTGGCGGCGCTGCTGGACAAGTTCGTGGAAGTGAAAATGTTGCGGCTGCAGGGCGAACGCCTGGCGGATATCGTCCGCGAGACGCCGGAAGCCGCCGACGAGATGCCGCGCGCGGATGGCGCCGTGACGCAGTCACCCGCCATCGAAGTGCGCAATCTGCGTTTTCGCTACAGCCCGCAAGAGCCTTACGTTCTGGACGATGTCAGCTTTCGCATCGAACCGGGCGAATCCGTCGCCATCACGGGCCCCTCCGGCGGCGGCAAGACGACGCTGATCAATATCCTGCTGGGCATCCTGACGCCTACCGAAGGCGAAGTGCTGGTCGACGGCGTGCCGGTGCGCGGAATGGGCGCGGCCGCCCTGCGCAGGATGGCGGGAACGGTGCTGCAGGACGATGTGCTGTTTGCCGGATCCATCGGCGAGAACATCAGCTTCTTCGACCCGCAGTACGACCCGGACCGAGCCGCCGAATGCGCGGCAATCGCCGCCATTCACGACGACATCTGCGCGATGCCCATGGGCTACAACACGCTGGTTGGCGACATGGGAACGGTATTGTCCGGCGGACAGAAACAACGCGTGTTGCTGGCGCGCGCGCTGTACAAGCAGCCGGCGCTGCTGTTCCTGGACGAGGCGACAAGCCATTTGGACATCACGCGCGAGCGGGTGGTCAACGTGGCCATCGCCAAACTGAACATGACGCGGGTGATCGTGGCGCATCGGCCCGACACCATCGCTGCGGCCGGGCGCGAGATTGCGCTGGCGGGCGGCAAAGTCGCCGCCGACAGCGGCGCGCTTAAACCGGCTTCCCGAACACGCCGCCGCGCCGAGCCACAAGCGTCGCCTGTGTACGATTAAGCACGCCAAGCGTGCCCAGAATCGCCGACACATGTGTCTTGACGGTTTTTTCCGTCATGTTGAGGCGTTCCGAGATTTCCTTGTTGCGCAGGCCGTCGCACATCAGCCGCAGCACTTCGCCCTGGCGCGGCGTCAAGGTGCGCAGCAGGGCGGCATCGTCCTGTGCGCCGGCCGGCGCGCCGGCAGCGAATCTGCCGGGTACGGTGTCGGTCGCGTTGATCGCTTCCAGCGCCGCGGCCAGCTCCTGGCAACTGGCGGATTTGTTCAGATAGCCGCGCGCGCCGGCCTCCATCGCGCGGCGCTCGTCTTCGGGGTCTTGCGAGGCGGACAGCACCAGCACGCGTAGTTGCGAACGCCGTTGGCGCAAGCGCTTGAGAAGGTCCGCGCCGGCCATGTCGGGCAGGTAGTAGTCCATGATGACGTTGCCGATGCCGGTGTGGCGCTCCAGCACATCCAGCGCTTCCTGGCCGCTGGCGGCGGGATGCACCGTCAGCGCCGGCAGGGCATGCGCCAGCGCCATGACCAGGGCTTCGCGGAACATGGCGTGATCATCGACAAGCAATACGGCCTTCATTCGGCGTCTCCGGAGTGGGGGCTGGCGGCGGATGCCCGCAGCATGGCGGTCACGCGTTCGCGCAACGCCTGCACTTGAACCGGCTTGTGTAATAGGGGGATGCCGCGCGCGGCGGCTTCGGCCAGCCGCGCCGGATCGGTGTCGCCGCTGACCAGCAGCGCGGGCAGGTCCGGATCGTTGTATTCCTCGCGCAGACGCTCGATCACGTGGATGCCGGTTTCGTGTTCGCGCAGGCGATAGTCGCTGATGATCAGGGCAGGGCGTTCGGTCAGCAGCAGCACGCGTTCGAACAGGGCATTGCCGCTGGTTGCCGCGATGACGCGGCATCCCCAGCTTTCAAACAGCATGGTCAGTCCGGCCAGGTTCTGGGCATCGTCGTCCACCAATAGCGCCAATTGCCCCGGCAGTCCGGCTTGCCGTCCGGTTGGCCGTGACGCTTCCGGACTGGCCTCGGTGGGGCCGGCGTCAACGGCGCAAGACAGCGGCATGGTCACGCTGAATACGGTGCCGTGACCTTCTTCGGAACGCAATTCCAGCGGGTGGCCCAGCAGCCGCGCCGTGCGGCGGACGATCGCCAGGCCCAGCCCAAGACCCTTGCTGCGGTCCCGTTCCGGATTGCCCAGTTGGTGGAATTCCCAGAAGATCCGTTCCTGTTCGGGTTTGGGAATGCCCGCGCCGTTATCCCAGACTTCAATACGCAATTGGCCGTCGGCGCGGCGGCAGCCGACCAGCACGCGGCCACCGGCCGTATGCGTGATGGCGTTGCTGATCAGGTTGCGCAGGATGCGTTCCAGCAGCACCGGGTCCGAAAATACGCTGGCCGAGCAGGCGCGCACGCGCAGCGACATGCCTTTTTCCCGGGCCTGCGGCGCGTATTCGGCGCGCAGCTGGTCCAGCAGCGGATTCACGGGAAACCCCTGCCAGCGAGGGTCGATGACCCCGGCGTCCAGCCGCGACAGATTCAGCAAGGCATCGAAAAGGTGGCCCATGGCCGCCATCGCGCTGGCGATGTTGTCGACCAGGTAGTGGCCATGGCGGGACAGGGGCTCATTGGTCAGCAAGCCCAGGAAGAGATTCACCGCGTGCACCGGTTGGCGCAGGTCATGGCTGGCGGCGGCGAGAAACCGGGACTTTTCCAGGTCGCTGCGCTCGGCCGCGGTTTTCTCCTGGCGCACCTGTTCCAGCAGCGCGAGGTTCTCGTATCCCAGCCGCAACGCATCCAGATGCGTGCGATTCATGCGATGGATGAAGGCCAGGGTAGCGACCAGGTACGCCAGCCCGCCCGACACCAGCGCCAGATGGATGGCGGATGGCTGCGCGGCCAGCGCGATGAACATGGGCGCGAAGGCGGGTATCTCGAACGCGTACATGATGGGCAGCACCATGTAGTTCGAGTAGATGGCGCCCGTGCCCAGGCCAAAGAGGATGACGATGAAAAAGAGCTGATATTCCAGCGGAACGAAGAACGTCCAGTAGGCAAACGGCAGGCCCCACAGGATGCCGGAGCAAAGGTTACCCACCAGCATGCGCCGCAGCCAGCGTTGCGCAGCGGCCGGATCCGCGCGGCGGCGGTCGTAGGCGAACATGGCAGCCAGGCGCAGCGCGCCCACGGCAAGCGTCGCCCCGATCCACCACAGGACTTCATTCAGGGGAAGCACGCCGTGCAACGCAAAGGCCGAAAAGCAGGCGCTGATCAGCGACCCCGCCAGCGCAAATGGGAAGCTGCGGCGCAAGGCCTCTACCTGCACCTGATGGATGCGGGCGGCATGCGATGAAGCATGCGATGCGGCGGGCGCGGAAGGGGAAGGAGACGGGCCGATGGCGGGCTGCACGGGTCTGGGGGAAGGCTACGCGCGGGAAAGGCCTGGACCGGGAAGACCCGGTGCGGAATGTAGGCGGATTTTAGACCGATTGCGGCGCGACAGGGCGTATTTGCAGCACGGCGGTCAAGACGGTCTGGCCTGGCGCGGACGAGACCTCAAGCATCCCGTTCACGCGGGCAATGCGGGCGTGGGT
>NZ_JBHFII010000058.1:49928-51740 GCF_057334215.1 Achromobacter maghribensis
CGTGCATGCTGCGCATGCCGACGCTGACGCCCGCTTGCCGCACGGCCGCCACGTCGAAGCCGGCGCCGTCGTCTTCGATCCGAAGCCGCAGCTCGCCAGGCGCGGGTTGCAGCAGCTGTAGTTGCACGCGGCGCGCGCGGCTGTGCTTGACCACGTTGGTCAGGGCTTCTTCCACCAATCGGGTCAGCGCCAGGCATTGCAGGGGCGTGGGCGGCGTGACCCATTGCGGCGGGAACTGCCAGCTGGAAGCCAGGTCCAGTTCGTCGAAGAGTTGCACGAAGCGGTGGCGAAGCGGGGCGGCCCATTCCAGCGGCGTCGCCGGCACTTTGACGTCGGCGCTTGAACCGCTGTCGATCGTCTGGCGCAGGTCGTCGCGCAGCAGTTTCAGCATGGACAGGAATTGCTGGCCCTGTAGTGGCGCCTTGGCCTGTTCCACCATGGCCATCATGCGTACCAGCGATCCGCCCAGCCCATCATGCAGGTCATGCGCGATCTGCAACCGTTCCTGCAGGCGGGTGTTGCTCATGGCCAGCGCGTGCTCGCGCTCCAAGGTGTCGGCCAGTTCCGTGCGAGCCTGCGCGATGCCGTCCGCCAGTTCGTGGTTGAAGCGTTCGATGCGCCGCACGTTGCGCGCATGGCGCATGCCCAGGATGGCGGACATGAAGAGGGTGACGACGATGCTGGAAACCGAGGTGTAGGTCGGCCCGGGGCCGATCAGTTTCATCATCAGCAGCAAGTCGTGGATGCTGACGGCGAAGATGATCAGCAGGCACGCCGCCAGCATCCCGTGTTCCGGTTGCCGCGTCCGCCATGCATGCCAGGAGAACTGCAGGCAGTTTCCCAGGAAAATGGCGGCGCTTCCCAGCACGCCCGCGCTCAACGCATGGGGCAGCGCGGCATCAGGCGTGAACGCCAGCATGGCCAGCATCGCGGCCGAGACGATCCACAGTGCGCGCTCGGTGCGAGGCAGCGATTGTTCGCCGAAGCGCCAGATGAAGAGGCAGAAGCAGGCCGCATACAGCACCAGGGCCATGGCGTTGGCGCGCGCCGCCATCAGGGTGCTGGCGAACGGCCAGGGGTCCGTCGCCAGCACGTTGGCGACGAACAGCACCCAGAACAGCGCCATCAGCGCGTACCAGCCGTAGGTGGTCTGTTCGCGGCGGACGATCCAGATGCAGAAGAACAGCGCGCCCAGAACGCCCGAGACGATCAGGTTCAGCACGTACAGGGTGCGGTTCGTCCACCACAGGTCTTCCTGCAGGGCCTGCATGGCCCGCGATCCGCCCAGGTGGACCGGGCCCATGCCCGGCGTCTGCTGCCATAGGCCGACCACGCGCACCCACAGCGTGTTCACGCCGTCGTGCAGCAAGGCTTCGGGCAGGCGCCAGTAGCGCGGCATGTTCCAGCTGCGCGACAGCGGCTCCGTCAGGTGCGGATCCCGCCAAATCAATTCATCGTTGATGAAGATCTCGCCGGCCATGACCACGGATTCGAGCGTCAGGCCGACCGGTCCGGCTTGCGCGCCGGCGCATTGGCGTTGCCAGTCGATGCGGTACCAGACCGTGCCGCTGTAGTCCGGCCACCGCTTCGCCCAGTCGTCGGGCAGCGTGACCGGCAGCCAGGGCGAGGCGTCAGGCCGGCTGCCGTCGGCCGCGCCCTGGGCGGCGGCGATGGACAGCACCTGGACTGTGCAGGCCGCAGGCGACGCGGGCGCGGCTCCGGCAAGGGCCGGGGCCAGAAGGGCGCACAGCGCCAGCCAGCATGCGAACCACCCCCTCAGTCCAGCAAGCCCCGCGCACGCGCGGTATGCAC
>NZ_JBHFII010000058.1:51760-68381 GCF_057334215.1 Achromobacter maghribensis
TGTATAAGAGACAGCGGTATGCACCGCCCGCGTGCGCGAGGAGACTGCCAGTTTGCGGTAGATGTGCTTGATGTGACATTCGACGGTGTAGCGCGACAGGAACAGCTGCTCGGCGATTTCTCGATTGGCAAGCCCTTCGGCCACCAGGCGAAGGATCTGGCTTTCGCGGGGGCTAAGTATCTCACCGCTTGGCGTGCCGGGCTGTTCCGCGGGCCGGGGGCGCAGTTCTTCGATGATGCGCCGCGCGACGAAGGGATCGATCGGCGCGCCGCCTCGCAGCACGCTGCGCAAGGACAGCGCAACTTCGATGTCGTCGCGTTCCTTCAGCACATAGCCCGTCGCGCCGGCGCGCAACGCCGCCAGGATCGCGTCTTCCGTGCACCAGGCGGAAATGACCAGGATGGCCAGGCCGGGGTCGGCCGCGTGCATCTCGGCGATCAGGTCGATGCCGCTGCCGTCGGGCAGGCCCAGGTCCACCAGCGCCAGGGCGACAGGCTGGTTGGCCAGGCAGGCGCGTGCCTCGGCCAGCGATCCGGCGTAGACCAGGGCATCGCGCTGGTACCCAAGTTGCAGCAACAGGCCCTCGAGCCGGCGGCACACCAGGGGTTCGTCTTCCACCAGCAGCACCGGCGCCGGCAGGGTGAGTTCGGGGGCTTGCAGGGTGTCGGACATAAGGGGGAGGGCTGGAAAGGCAGGATCGCCCGATTCTAATTGTGAGGGGGGCGTGGACAGGGCGGCTATCCCTGGAAACAGGTAAAAGCCGAAAATTCAAGGGTTTACCCCTAAAGTCCGGGCCGGGAATGCCGTAAGCCCATCGTGGCCGCCGGTTTTCAACCGTGGGCCGTGGACCCGTGTCCTCCGATATGGGCAGTGGCTGAAATAAGGCAAGCATGAAAATTACCTCGTTGCGCAACCGGATCCTGTTGATTACTTGCTTTACCGTTGTCGGTGCCCTGGTGCTGTCCGGGATCACGACCTACCAGATCGTCCGCAGCAACATGATGGCGACGATCTCCGGCAACCTGGACGCCATTGCCGCCGGCAATGCCAGCGCCATCGAACGCTGGTCCGAGGACAAGGCCCATGCCGTCGTCGCGACCGCCGCCGTGGTTGAAAAAGGCGACCCGCGCGGCCTGACCAAATTGATGGGCGAAACCAACGGCTTTCCCATTTCCACCATTGGCTGGTCCGACAAGACCTTTTTCTCGACCACGCAGGTAGCGGCCGACTACGACCCCACGGCGCGCCCCTGGTACAAAAGCGCGGTTGCGGCGGGCAAGTTGACGGTCACCAAACCCTATGGCGATTCGGGCACGGGCAAGCTCTATGTGGCGTTCACCACGCCGATGATCCGCGGCGGCCAGACGACGGGCGTGTTGAGCGGCGCCGTCCCGCTGGACGGCATCCAGAACATCATCCGCGCGATCCGTCCCACGCCGTCCAGCCTGGCTTTCGTGGTGGCGACCGACGGACAGGTCATTGCGCACGTGAACGACAAGCTGGCGCTCAAGCCCTCCACCGACGTGGCGCCTGAACTGACGCCTGCCGCGCTGTCGGCAATGTTGCGCGACGGCGCCGAGCCGTTGGCCATCAACCTGGATGGGGTGCCGAAGCTGCTCAAGGCCCGCCGCATTCCCGGCACGGACTGGTCGCTGGTGATCGCGCTGGACAGCGCCGAAGCCACCGCTGGCCTGGCGCAGGTGCTGAACGCTACATTGATCTCGCTGGTGGTGCTGACGCTGCTGGCCGTGGCCATCGCAAGCGTGGTGACCTCCCGCGCGTTCAAGCGTCTGTCGGCCGTGCGCGACGCGATGGACACTATCGGTTCCGGCGACGGCGACATGACGCATCGCCTGGAAGTCGTGGGCCATGACGAAGTGGCGCAGATCTCGTCGTCGTTCAACGCGTTTGTCGACAAAATCAGCACGGTGATGCTGGACGTGCGCACGGGCGTGCATTCGATGTCCGCCGCCACCAGCGAAATCGACATGGGCAACCGCGATCTGTCGCAGCGCACTGAAACGTCGGCGGGGTCGTTGCAGGAAACGTCGTCGGCGCTGACGCAGCTGACCTCCAGCGTTCGCCAGACGGAAGAGGCGGCGCAGCACGCCACGCGCCTGGCCACGGAAGCCAGCTCTGCTGCGGAACGTGGCGGTCAGGTCGTCACGGACGCGGTGACGACGATGAGCGCCATTTCGCAATCGTCGCAACGCATCACCGAGATCATCAGCGTGATCGACGGCATTGCCTTCCAGACCAACATCCTGGCGCTGAACGCGGCCGTCGAAGCCGCGCGCGCTGGCGAGCAAGGCCGCGGCTTTGCCGTCGTGGCGGGCGAAGTCCGCACCTTGGCGCAGCGCAGCGCGGCATCGGCGCAAGAGATCCGGACGCTGATCCAGGCGTCGGTCGAAAACGTCAAGAGCGGCACCGAACGCGTGCAAGCCGCCGGTTCCACCATGAGCGAGATCGTCGAAGGCATTTCGCGCGTGCAGCGGCTGGTGGCCGAAATCCACGGCGCGGTGACCGAGCAAAGCGTCGGCATCAGCCAGATCGACCGCAGCGTGGCGGACATGGACCAGGCAACGCAGCAGAACGCGGCGCTGGTGGAAGAGTCGGCGGCAGCGTCGGCCATGCTCAGCGATCAGGCCCGCGTGCTGGCCGATACCGTGGCACGCTTCAAACTGCGTGACCAAGCCCCTGATTCGGCGCCCCGCATGCTGGCTTTGCCGCGGTCGGCACCGGCCTATTGAGGCTTTCGCGGGTCCCATCGCCTCCCGCCTGGCAAGCAGGCGGGAGTTGCCTGTCAGCCTGGTTGGCCGCAGAATCTGCGAAGCCCAAGAACTGAACAGAGGATGAATGATGGTTGACCACGCAGCGCCCGTCCCAGCAAGTTGCCTGATTCCAACCGCACTGGGAAGAATCCACGCCCGGATGTGGCCAGCCGGAGACGCCCAGGCGGCGGGCGCGCCGATCGTCCTGCTGCATGACTCGCTAGGGTGCGTGGACCTGTGGCGCGACTTTCCGGCCAAGCTGGCGCAGTCCACGGGGCGTGCCGTGATCGCTTATGACCGGCTGGGCTTCGGCCAGTCGGATCCGCATCCTGGCCATCTTTTGCCGGACTTCGTCGCCAACGAAGCGGAGGACGCCTTCGCCGCTCTGGCGAACCATTTCGAGCTCACCCGCTTTCTCGTTTTTGGCCATAGCGTCGGCGGCGGGATGGCGGTGTCGGTCGCCGCGGCGTTTGGGCAACGCTGCATCGGCGTCATGACCGAATCCGCCCAGGAATTCGTGGAAGACCGGACCCTGGAGGGCATCCGCGTGGCGGGCGAGCAATTCAAGGACCCGGCCCAGTTGGACCGTCTGAAGCGCTATCACGGCGAGAAGGCACAGTGGGTGCTGGATGCCTGGGTCAAGACCTGGCAGTCGGCCGAGTTCGCCGATTGGAACCTGGACGCGGTCCTGCCGCGCGTCACGGCGCCGCTCTTGGTCATCCATGGCGAAAACGACGAGTACGGCTCCATGCGCCATCCCGAAAAACTGGTGGCCCTGGCAGGCGGACCGGCGTCGATGCTGCCGATGCCGGGTTGCGGCCATGTGCCCCACCGCGAGCGAGAAGACGCCGTGCTGGAAGCGGTGCGCGAATTTCTGTCCCGCAACGGCATCTGAGGCTCCGGGCGGCGGCCGGGGTGGCGTTACGGCTTAATTTTCCGGGCATCCTGCCGTTAGGACCAGGAGAACGCCGGATAAATCTGGGCAGGCCTTGCCCACGCGCTGGGACGACACCGCCACCATGACCGCCATCAGTTCGCCGGGAGGGCTGCAAAGCACCATCCCGTTCAGTACCGCCCACGTCGTCGCGCGCGCGCCGGCCACCACGCCGACGGGCGCCGCGTCCGCCTCGACCCGGGTCGCGTTGGGCCAGCCGGCATCGGCCACCCATTCCACGCTTTATACGCAGACCGGCGCCATCGCGGATTCCCTGGCGGCGCTGATGTCCCGCAACATGCGCGCGGGCAACCCGTTCCAGGACGTAGGCGCGGCGTTGCTGGGCCGCGTTCGAGCCGATGGCGGCAACTATGCCCAATCGGTGTCGGCGCCCGGCGTGCCGGCGCAGACATCGTCGGACAGCGCGCTGTCTTCCCGGTTGAGCCTGCAGGGCGACAACACCGTGTCGTTGCGCATTTCCACCGCCAGCGGCGCCAAGGTCGAGGTTTCCCTGGCGCGCGGCCAGGACGGCATGGCGGTGCAGATCGACGTCACCGACGGCACGTTGACCGAGGACGAGCGCAATGCGATCGCGGCCCTGTCCGGCGCCTTCGAAGATGCGCTGGAGGGGCTGTCCCAAGTGCCGCCGCGGCTGGATGTCGCCGGCCTGGCGGATGTCGACCCCGCCGTCCTGTCGTCGGTGAATCTGCGCGCCGTGACGCGGGCCAATGGCGTTGCGGTGCAGACCATCGAATTCCAGGCCGACAGCGGGCAGCGGTCAATCACGTACACGGGCCCCGCCGGCGAGGTCAGCGTCAACGCCGACCTGAGCAAGCCCGCCACCTTCGGCACCGCCGAGCAGCAGGCGGCGGCCATCGACAAGGCGTTGCTGCAGTTTGATGGCGCGCGGCGTCGCGGCGACGGCGACGAAGCGCTGATGGCCATGTTCAAGAATGCCTTCTCCGCCGTGCACAGCAGTTATGGCGCCGCGCAAACCGAACGGTCGCAGCCGGCCGGAACGGTTGTTCGCGTCCCCGCGTCGGCGTCCCATCGGGCCTTGCTGTCCGGTCTGGCGGATTACTCCGCGTCCATCACGCAGGAATCGAAGCGCGTGAATCCGGGGCGCCCGGAGGAGATCGACGGCTTTTCGTTGCGGGTGTCGCAGCGCAGCAAGGTCGCGGGGCGGGCCGGATCGAACCTGGCCGTCACGCAGGAACAGCGGTCCGCGCTGGACGCCAGCTTCCATAAGCCGTTGTCGGCGCACCAGCCGCTGGCGCTGACCTCGGACAAGTCGTCGCAGAGTTATCTCTACTACCAGGTCAAGGATTCCATCAGCACCCGCACCGAGCTGGCAGAGGAGCGTGGCGGCCTGACCCTGGCATCGATGACGCAATCTCGCAACCTGTCCATGCAGGTGTCCAGGTTCGTGGGCGGAGAGCGCGTGGAACTCACCGTCATTCCCACGGTCGATACGGTCACGCATGACCTGCTGCCGATGCTGCGCGCCGCGCAACTGGACGGGCAGGAAGAAGACAGCAGGCAGCCGCGCGACCAGACCGAGACGATCCTGCGCCGCAGGTACCACGATCTGGCGCGATCGGTCGCGGCATTGCAGCAGGGGTGAGCCGCCGCGGTTCGCGGCGTCCATTATCATTCCTGGCATGAGCCAGCGAAAGAAATCCGCCAAGCCGCGCGCCGACGCCTGCATCCGCGTTCGTGGGGCGCGCGAACACAATCTGAAGAACGTGGATGTGGACATCCCGCGGGATGCGCTGGTGGTGTTTTCCGGCGTATCGGGATCGGGCAAGTCGTCTTTGGCTTTCGGCACGTTGTACGCCGAAGCGCAGCGGCGGTACCTGGAGTCCCTGTCGCCCTATGCCCGGCGCCTGATCGACCAGGTCGGCGTGCCCGACGTGGACGCCATTGATGGCCTGCCGCCGGCGGTTGCGCTGCAGCAGCAACGCGGCACCCCGAACGTGCGTTCCACGGTCGGCAGCGTCACCACCTTGTCCAGCATGTTGCGCATGCTGTATTCGCGGGCCGGCACCTATCCCGCGCGCCAGCCGATGCTGTATGCCGAAGACTTTTCGCCCAACACGCCGCAGGGCGCCTGCCCGAATTGCCACGGCCTGGGCTACGTCTACGACGTGACCGAAAAATCCATGGTGCCTGATCCGTCGCTGACCATCCGCGAGCGCGCCATCGCGTCGTGGCCGCCCGCCTGGCACGGGCAGAACCTGCGCGACATCCTCGTCACGCTGGGCTACGACGTCGATACGCCCTGGCGCGACCTGCCCAAGAAGGCTCGCGACTGGATCCTGTACACCGACGAGCAGCCGACCGCGCCCGTCTATGCGGGGTTCACGCCCGCTGAAACCCGGGCCGCGCTGCGCCGCAAGCAAGAGCCTAGCTACATGGGTACCTATACGGGCGCGCGGCGCTACGTGATGCATACGTTCGCCACCACGCAAAGCGCCATGATGAAAAAGCGGGTGGCCCGCTTCATGACCGGGGCGCCGTGCCCCGTGTGCGACGGCCGGCGGCTCAAGCGTGAAGCGCTATCGGTCAAGTTCGCGGGGCTGGACATCGGCACGTTGTCGCGCTTGCCGCTTGCCCGCATCGCGCAGATCCTGGCCCCCGCGGCCAGCGGCCATGCCGACGGGGCGGCGGCCGACGGCGCACGCCACGTCGCGGCCCAACGCATCGCCCATGACCTGGTCGAGCGCATCGGGACCTTGCAGGCGCTGGGTCTGGGCTATCTGGCGATGGACCGGTCCACGCCCACCCTGTCGCCCGGCGAGCTCCAGCGGCTGCGGCTGGCCACCCAGATCCGGTCGAACCTGTTCGGTGTCGTGTATGTGCTGGACGAACCGTCGGCCGGCCTGCATCCGGCGGACGGGCAGGCGCTGCACCGCGCGCTGGACCAATTGAAGGCGGCCGGCAACACGCTGTTCGTCGTGGAGCACGACCTGGCCACGCTGCGGCGCGCGGACTGGCTGGTGGACGTCGGGCCCGGCGCCGGCCAGCATGGCGGGCAAGTGCTGTATAGCGGGCCGCCCGAGGGCCTGCGCAACGTCGACGCATCACTGACCGCGCGGTATCTGTTCGACTGGGCGGCCCCGCCCAGCCGGCCGGCCCGCGAACCTTCGGGATGGCTGTCGTTGCGGGGCATCCGGCGCAACAACCTGCATGGCCTGGATGCCCGCTTTCCCTTGGGGGCGTTCACGGCGGTGACGGGCGTGTCGGGGTCGGGGAAAAGCAGCCTGGTCAGCCAGGCATTGGTGGAACTGATCGGCGAGCATCTGGGCCACGAGCCCGCCGTCGAAGAACCCGAAGGCGATCTTCCGCCACCCGGCGGCCTGCCGCGCACGACGGGCCGCATCGAGGCCGGCGCCGACGCCATCAAGCGGCTGGTCAACGTGGACCAGAAACCCATCGGCCGCACGCCCCGCTCCAATCTGGCGACCTACACCGGGTTGTTCGACCACGTTCGCAAACTGTTCGCCGGAACCCGTGCGGCCAAGTCGCGCCGGTACGGCGCCGGCCGCTTCTCGTTCAATGTCGCCCAGGGGCGATGCGAGACCTGCGAAGGCGAGGGCTTTGTCAGTATCGAACTGCTGTTCATGCCCAGCGTCTATGCGCCTTGCCCCGCCTGCCACGGCAGCCGCTACAACGCCAAGACGCTGGAAATCGAATGGAACGGCCGCAACATCGCCCAAGTCCTGGCGATGACGGTCGACGAGGCGCGGGACTTTTTCCAGGACGAACCCGTGGTGCAACGTCCCTTGGCGCTGCTGCACGAGATCGGCCTGGGCTATCTTCGCCTGGGGCAACCCGCCACCGAACTGTCCGGGGGCGAAGCGCAGCGCATCAAGCTGGCCACCGAACTGCAGCGCAGCCAGCGCGGCAACACGCTCTACGTGCTGGACGAACCCACGACCGGCCTGCACGCGGCGGATGTGGATAAGCTGATGGCGCAACTGCACGGCCTGGTGGATGCCGGCAACACCGTCGTTGTCGTCGAGCACGACTTGCGCGTGGTCGCGGGTAGCGACTGGATGATCGACGTCGGTCCGGGTGCCGGCGACGAGGGCGGCCGTATCGTCGCCGAAGGCACGCCGCACGCCGTCAGCCAGGCCGACGCCGGGGCGACGGCCCCTTTCCTGAAGACACTGTTTCAAGCATCCCGATGAGCCTTGCCTACCGACTTGCCCGCCCTGAAGACGCCGCCGCCTGCATCGTGTTGCGCGGCCTGACCCGCGAAAACGCCGTGACCGCGGCGGAGCTGGCTGACGCCGGGATCACGCCAGAGACCTGGAGCGCGGGGATCGAATCCGGCTTGTATCCGGGCGTGGTCGCGGTCGACGGCGGCAAGCTGGCCGGCTATTGCTTTGGACACCGCGACACGGGAGAAATCGTCGTGCTTGCGCTGCTGCCGGCATTCGAAGGCCGAGGCGTGGGCAAGACGGTGTTGAGCATGACGGCCGGGCTTTTGCGCCAGCGAGGCTTTGCGCGCTTGTTCCTGGGTTGCGCCGCCGATCCCGCAGTGCGGTCATACGGGTTTTATCGCCATCTGGGATGGCGGTCGACGGGCACGTTCAACGCGGCGGGCGACGAGGTGCTGGAATTCCTGTTTTGAACGTCGTCCGTTAAGCCACGCCCCGCCCCGGCATGGCAGGGCCGAGCCGCCGCGCTACAGCTCTTGCTCCAACAAGCCCTGCATCCGCTCCATGCTTTCCTGGTTGACCTGGATCACGCCGGTGCCGGGCTGGTCGATGTCGACGATGAACGTCAACACCAGCGCGATCAGCGCCGCGAAGAGGCCCGTCGACGTCAGCCGTCTGCGCCCGTACAGGCCGGTGCCGTAGGCAATGTAGGCCACGGCGCCCGCGCTGACGATGAACAGCAGGTAGAACACCGGCTCGGGCACATGGTTCTCAAGCGCCACGCGGCGCTTCTCGTTGACCTGTGCCATGTCGTTGATGGCCTGGATGAACATGATCGTCGAGATGGCCGGCGGGTTGTCGGCGGTGTCGGCGGCCAAGGTGCGGATCTGGCGTTCGATGCGGCGCGACGTGGCGCTGGCCGCGTCGAACCGGGGAATGTCGTTTTCCGCGTCATGCAGTTCCAGCGCGGCTTTGGTGTATTCCAGCAGCAAGCGCGGCACCTGCGTCCGCGCCGATGGCGCGATTAATTGCGAACGCCAATAGGCGTTACCAATCGCATTGGCCTCTTCCAGCACCAGGTTCTTGCGCGCTTCGAATCGGGTGACCGACATGGCGAAGGTAAAGCCCAGCAGCAGGGCCAGCAGGCCGAGCAGGGCGGTCTGCAGCGCGGTGATGTGCGTGCGGTGCGATTCGTCGGCCGGTTTGCGTTGCCGCCGGCCCAGCCGGAAGCAGAGCTCGATGATGCCCAGGAAGACGATGACGCCGATGAAGAAAAGATAGGATTCGTCGAAGTTCCTGAGCATGGCGCCTCCCTCGCGGACACGCCAGCGTATGCGGATTGCGGCAGGGTGGCAAGCTGCCGGATCCCCGGGGGCTTGTCAGCGAAACGCCAACATCTTGGAGTAAGGTGTCGATTCCCGATTAAGACCCCGCACGGAGCAGAACTTGAAAACCCGCAAACTCGGCCGTACCGACCTGGATGTCAGCCTGATTGGATTGGGCACCATGACCTGGGGCGAACAGAACACCGAGGCCGAAGCGCATCAGCAACTGGACTACGCGCTGTCGCGCGGCGTCAACCTGGTCGATGTGGCCGAAATGTATCCGGTGCCGCCCAAGCCCGAGACCCAGGGCCTGACCGAAACCTATATCGGCACCTGGCTGGCGCGCAGCAAGCGCCGCCAGGACATCGTGTTGGCCAGCAAGGTGGCCGGCCCGGTGCGCGACCCCAAGCGCCCCGGCCATATCCGCGACGGCAAGACCTTCCTGGACCGGAAGAACCTGACGGCGGCGCTGGACGCCAGCCTCAAGCGGCTGCAGACGGATTACCTGGACCTGTATCAGTTGCACTGGCCCGACCGCACTACCGCCACGTTTGGGCAACTGAACTACCCCTGGGTGGAAGACGACCACACCGTGCCGATCGAGGAAACGTTGTCGGTGCTGCAAGATTTCGTCCGCGCCGGCAAGGTGCGCCACGTGGGCGTCTCCAACGAAACGCCGTGGGGTGTGGGCCAGTTCCTGCGCCACGCCGATACGCACGCGCTGCCGCGCATCGTGTCGATCCAGAACGCGTACAGCCTCTTGAACCGGGTGTTCGAAATCGGCTTGTCCGAATTCACCCACCATGAAGGCGTGGGCCTGCTGGCCTATTCGCCGCTGGCGATGGGCATGCTCTGCGGCAAGTACCTGAACGGCGCGCGTCCCGACGGCGCGCGGTTGACCCGTTACACCCGTTTCACCCGCTACAGCAACCCGCAGGCCGAGGCCGCCACCGCTGAATACGTGGCGCTGGCCCGCGAACACGGCATGTCGCCCACCCACCTGGCGCTGGCCTGGGTGAACCAGCGCCCGTTCGTCACCAGCAACCTGGTGGGCGCCACGACGCTTGAGCAACTGAAGGAGAACATCGACAGCGTCGACGTGACGTTGTCGCCTGAATTGTTGAAGGCGATCGACGGGATTCACACGCGCCATCCGAATCCGGCGCCCTGATCCGCGGCCAGCCAGAAGCCACTCCAAGAGCTTGCCAAGCGCCATGCGACGCCTCGTGACGACTTTGCTGCTATCGGCGCTTGCCCTCATGGTGGCGGGTTGCGCATCGACCAAGGTCTATACCGAAGACGTCTCCACGCTGATGGTGTCGTCGGACGGCAAGACCTTCGCCGTGCTGGGGCCGCGGTATCACTATCTGTTCGACATGCCGCCCGCGATGGCGCAGTCGATGGCGTCCGGGTTCCGGACGCGGCTGACTGCCGTGGTCCTGCGCGATTTTCACGTGGGGGCCGATGGCCTCACCTGGGGCCTGGTGCGCCTGCAATTGATGGACAACGCCTCGCCGAGCGACCGGAAAGAGGCGCTGGCCATGCACTTCAACACCACGAAGGATGGGTTGGTGTATTACACCCATCACCTTAAAGGCAAGCGCTACCTTGCCCGGCCGGATACGCCCACCGTGGCGGGGGCGGCAGCGACGTCGCTGGACCAGTCGTATCGCGTCACGGTGCAGGACGCGCAAGGCAGCGCCGACATGATGAAGCTGCTTTCTCCGGTCACCTTCCTGGCCGGAACCGGGTTTGTGATCGCCAATCCAGGCGTAGTGCTTTTCGCGTTGCCGGTGGCGGGGCTGGAACCTTAGGCCATTCCGCCAGCGGTCGGGGTTGTCTTGATTCGTAAATCTTATTGCGAATCAGTTCTATTAATAATAAAAAACACCCTTTACATCCCCGCTCTCTGGAGAATTCAACGTGGTCCGTCCGTCTTCCACCCGGAAGGGTCGTGCGCGCAAGCTCGCACGGCCCGCTGTTACGCCTTCCGTTCTTGCCCTGGCGTTGGGCATGGTTTTTCCGGTTGGGGCGCAAGCACAATCCACTACCGACCCGCAGGGCGTGGCGCAATTGCCTGCCGTCACGGTCAATGCCGCGCCGCTCGACGAGACGTTGGAGCATCTGTCCGCCCCGGTGAATACGGGCGCGCTGGGCAATCGCACCCAGTTGGAAACGCCGTTCTCGACCACCGTGGTGACCGCGGCCGATATCGAGGAACGGCAAGTCAGCAAGCTGGGCGATGTGTTCGCCCTGGATGCCTCCGTCAGCGACAACAGCGCCTCGTATGGCGCCTGGGCCAGTTATCTGACGGTGCGTGGCCTGCCGCTGGACTGGCAGAATTCCTATCGCATCGACGGTAAGCCGTTCCTGAGCTATGTGACGACGCTGCCGTTCGAACAGTTCGAGCAGATTGATCTGTTGAAGGGCGCGTCGGGCTTCATGTACGGCTTTGGCTCGCCGGGCGGCCTGGTCAACTACGTGACCAAGAAGCCCATCGACGAGCCGGTGCGCCGGATCGAGCTGGGCTATGTGTCGAAAGGCCTGCTGCGCGAGCAGGTGGACCTGGGCGGCCGGGCGGGCCAAAGCGGCACGTTCGGCTACCGCCTGAATGCGACGCACGAAGAAGGCAACACGTATAACGGCGGCTCGCTGTATCGCGATTCCGTGTCATTGGCGCTGGACGCGCGCTTGACGGACAAGCTGACTTGGGACTTTCAGTCCATTTATCAAGACCGCAAGGCGATCGGCCAGGAACCCACCATTTATGCCGGGCAGCTGGCGGGCAGCGAACTGCCGTCGGCGGTGCGCAATGACAACGGCAAGCTCGTGGGCCAGGGCCCGTACGCCGATAACGATTTCCGCTATTACTCGACAGGCTTGAAGTACCAGCTGTCGTCCGACTGGAGCGTGCGCACCGATTACAGCTACAGCACCACGCGCACGCGCCGCAACGAGTCCGTGCTGTTCCTGCAAAATCAGGCGGGCGATTACGACGACTACCGCTCCGACTACGGCGAGGCCTACGCCTACAACCAGTGGCAAGGCATGATCGAAGGCAAGTTCGCGACCGGTCCGCTGAAGCACCACGTGGTGGCCGGCGCATCGTGGCAAAAGCAGAAGAACGACTACAGCGTCAATGGCGTGTATCAGCTGCAGGGCACGGGCAACCTGCGTTCGCAAAACACGAACACCTACTACAGCGAGGGCAGCCTGGACCTGTACCGCGCGGCCGAGATCACGCAGAAGGCGATGTTCGCCAGCGACACGATCGACCTTACGGGGGGCTGGTCGCTGCTGGGCGGTTTGCGCTACACCAACTACGAGCAGACGGCATTTGACGCCACGGGCGCGCAATCGTCGAGTTACGACAAGAACGGCGTGCTGACGCCGACCATCGCGCTGATGTACAAGATCACACCGCAGACGATGGCCTACGCCAGCTATATCGAGTCGCTGGAACCGGGCTCGTCGGTGGGCAATATCTACACCAACTACGGCGCCTTGCTGGATCCCTTGAAGAGCAAGCAGTATGAACTGGGCGTGAAAACGGATCAGGACGACTGGGCCGCGACCGCGGCGCTCTTCCGCATCGAGAAGAAGGCCGAATATGCCAACGCGGCCAACGAACTGACGCAGGACGGAAAATCGATCTATCAGGGCCTGGAGCTGGGCGCGTCGGCGCGCGTGGCGACGAACTGGAACGTGGGCGGCAGCCTGATGTTCCTGGATTCCGAATACAAGAAGGGCAACAACTACACGGGCAACCGCGTGGCGGGCGCGCCGAAGCTGGTGGCGGCGGCGCAGGTGGCGTATTCGGTGCCGCAATTGCCGGGCCTGAAGCTGCGCGCGGATGTGAAGTACACCGGCAACACCATGCTGGGCGCATCGAACAACGTGAAGGTCAGCGACTACGCCATCGTCAACATCGGCGCCACCTACGACACGCAGATATACGGCTACGAGACGACGTTCCGCGCCGGCATCAACAACCTGACGGACAAGCGCTATTGGCTGTTCCAGTCGTCCGACTACGTAAAGGCAGGCGACCCGCGCACCTACGGCCTGAGCGCCAGCGTCAAGTTCTAGGCGTTCACTTCCCACAGGCGATCAGGCGCGAAGTCCGCCTGTTCGCCCTTTCTGGCATAGCCCAACGGGTTGGCCACGATGCGGCAACCGTCTTTCACGTAGTCGTGCGCGCAGTGCAGATGCCCGTGCATCCATGTGTGGGCCAGCGGCAACAGGGCGTCCAGTGCATTGCAGAAGCCCGCGGTGCCGGGCGTGACGCCATAGCGCGGATCGGCGCTGGCCAGCGTGGGCGCGAAATGGGTGATGACCAGCGTCGGGCCGTCGAAAGGTTCGCGCAGCGCCGTATCCAGCCATTGCTGGCACACCAGGCCCTGCTCGCGCATCTGCTCGGCCATGAAGGGCGCGCCGTGGCGGCGCATCTGGGCTTTCTCGAGATAGAAGTCGGCCGCGCGGAAGGCCTTGGCGCGTTTGGTCAGCGCGGCGCCGAGGGTGTCGCTGTCGGTGGCCAACGCGTCGAAGTCCGTCCATAGCGTGGTGCCGACCAGCCGCACGCCGTCGATGACGCAGGTTTCGCGTTCCAGCCACTGGATGCCCAGCGCATGGCATAGCTCGCGCAGGCGGTCGTGCGTGTCGTCGAAATCCAGATTGTCGTATTCGTGATTGCCCGGCACGAACACCACGGGCGTGGGCCAGCCGTTGCGCGGCGCGTAGCTGCCCAGGCCGAAGTCCGTGCCATTCAGCTTCGAACCCCGCTGATACGAGCCGATGTCCCCGGCCAGCACCAGCAGGTCGGCGCCCGGCGTGGGCTGCGCCAGGAAGGTCGGATCGGATTCTAGATGCAGGTCGGAAAGCAATTGGATCTTCATGTCCGATATCTTATGCGACACTTTCCCCTCGGAACTACCCACTCATCCGACAACCAGGAGAAACGCCCATGCGTATCGCGATCGCCACGGCCGCCGCGCTGATGCTGGCGGCCAGCGCGCAGGCGCAGCCGTTGAATTGCGCCAATGCTGCCACGCAGACGGACATGAACCTGTGCGCTGACCAAGCCTACAGGAAGTCGGATGCCGCGCTGAACAAGGCCTACAAAACCGTCATCGGACGCCTGAAGGACGACCGCACCAAAACGACGCAACTGCAAGCCGCCCAGAAGGCCTGGCTGTTTTTCCGCGATGCGGAATGCGCGTTTTCGGCCAGCGGCACGACGGGCGGCAGCGCATACCCGATGGTGCTGAGCCAGTGCCTGGATGCGCTGACGCAGACCCGCACCAAGGAACTCGACGCCTACCTGAAATGCCAGGAAGGCGACATGAGCTGCCCGGTGCCCGGCAGGTAATGACGTTGCCCGACGTCACGGCTGTCGCCAACAGCCCGAACCCCGCGGACAAGGCGGGATTGGTGTGGGATGCGCACGGCGTGCCGCGCTGCTTCTGGCAACCGTCCATGGCCGACTATCACGACCACGAATGGGGCCGTCCCGTTGGCGACGACCGCCGCCTGTATGAAAAGATCTGCCTGGAAGGCTTCCAGGCGGGCATGGCGTGGATCACCATCCTGCGCAAGCGCGAGGCCTTCCGCGAAGCCTTCGACGATTTCGACTTTGCACGCGTGGCGCGCTATACGGAGCAAGACGTCGACCGGCTGATGGGCAACCCCGCCATCGTGCGCAACCGCGCAAAGATCGTGTCCACCATCAACAACGCGCGCCGGGCGCTGGCGCTGGCCGAGGAAACGGGATCGCTGTCCGGCTGGTTGTGGCGCCACGAGCCGCCCGCGGCTGAACGGCCGGGCACGGTCGACCTGGACTACTGGAACCAGAACCCGACGTCGGCGGCATCGACGGCGCTGTCACGCGCCTTGAAAAAGCGCGGCTGGACCTTCGTGGGACCCACCACGATGTATGCCTTCATGCAGGCGGTGGGCATGGTCAACGACCACATGAACGGCTGCGTCTGCCGGCCCGTCGTCGACGCCGCCCGGGCGGCGTTCAAGCGGCCCGCGCCGGCGTGACGCGGTGAACGCAGCACGCATGATGCTTGGCGCTTGATTTGGTTGCGCCCCGCAAGTATATTGGTTGCGTACCGCAACTTATCGGGGCCGCCATGGATCTCATCGACTTTCCCTCTCAGTCCCGCGAGCAGACCATTCGGGACCTGCGGGAGTTTTCCCGCAAGCTGGTGCGCGAACTGGGCTTCATGCGAACGTCCCTGGCGGGAAGCGACCTGGCCCCCTCGGCCGTGCACGCCATTATCGAGATCGGCTTGCAACCGGGCATTCAGGCCCGCGATCTGGCGGCCATCCTCAGGCTGGACAAGTCCAACACCAGTCGCCAGTTGGCCAAGTTGGAATCCGCCGGGCTGGTCTCGCGCGAAGCCGACGCCGATGACGCGCGGTCTTCCCGTCTGGCGCTTACTGACGCGGGGCTCGCGTTGCGCGCCCGCATCGACCAGTTCGCCACCGATCAGGTGTCGCGGGCGTTGCGCCAGCTGGCACCGGATGACCAGCAATCGCTGATCCGCTTCATGTCCCTGTACGCCAATGCGCTGTCGCGCGAAAACCCCAACGTGTCGCCAGGGACGGTGGCGGGCATCGGCGATCAGATCCGCGAAGGCTACGTGCCGGGCTGCATCGGCGACGTCGCCAGTCTGCATGCCCGCTACTACGCGCAGGCCTCGGGTTTTGGCGTGTACTTCGAACGCAAGGTGGCCAGCGAATTGGGCGACTTCGCCGAAGGGCTCCCGGCCGCGGGCAAAGGCATGTGGCTGTACGTGGACGGGGGCAGGGTGCTGGCCTCCATCGTGATCGATGGCGATGTGGCCAGCGGTCAGGCGCACCTGCGTTGGTTCATCGTGGACGAATCGCTACGCGGCATGGGCGTGGGCCGGGCGCTGCTTGAACGCGCGCTGGCGTTCGCCGACGCGCATTACAACCAGACCTACTTGTGGACATTCAAAGGGCTGGACGCCGCCCGTCACCTGTACGAGGCGGCGGGGTTTGTCCTGACGGACGAATCGGAAGGCCGCCAATGGGGCAGCGTGGTGGTCGAGCAGCGCTTCTTGCGCCGCAGCCGCTAGCCAGCGCTGCGCGCGCCGCCAACGCGCGCAGCGGAAATACGCCGATACATCCACGCAGCCGGGCACGCCGGCTGTTTCACGTGGATGTCACGTCGCGTTCCTAGACTCCCCGAGGTCATGCCGGCTGACAACGGCGTGAGAGTCTGCTTCCGCCATTTACTCCTACCTTCCCATGCCCTCCAAACCCCTAGCAAGAATGCTTGCGGCCACGCTGCTTGCGGCCGCCGCCTTGTCCGCCTGTGGCGGCGATGACAGCGACGAATCGTCGCCGGCCAATCCCGAGCCTCCCGTTACGGAGCAGCCCACGCCGCCGGCGCCG
>NZ_JBHFII010000058.1:68415-84369 GCF_057334215.1 Achromobacter maghribensis
CCGGCGCCAGTGCTGCGCTGCGCGCCCTGAGCCGCGCCGCCTCGATCCGCTTCGTCCCGCCCCTCACGACACCGAATCCCGACAATGACTTCTCGCCGCAACTTCCTACAGACCACCACGGGCGCAGGGTTTGCCGCGGCCGCGCTGGCCGCGTTCCCGCCCAGCATTCGCCGCGCCCTGGCCATCCCGGCCAACAATGCCACCGGCACCATCAACGATGTCGAACACGTGATTATCCTCATGCAGGAGAACCGCTCGTTCGATCACTACTTCGGCACGCTCAAGGGCGTGCGCGGCTTTGGCGACCGCTTCACGATCCCGCTGGCCAACGGCCGTAACGTCTGGCAGCAGCAGCGTGCCAACGGCGCCGTGCTCACGCCCTATTATCTGGACGGCAGCGCCAACAATGCGCAGCGCGCGGACGGCGCGCACCATACCTGGGCAGACAGCCAGGCTGCCTGGGACCATGGCCGCATGCAGCGTTGGCCCGCCGAGAAAACCGATATCTCGATGGGCTATTTCAAAGAGCGTGAAATCCCGTTCCAGTTCGCGTTGGCCAACGCCTTCACGCTGTGCGACGCCTATCACTGTTCGATGCATACCGGCACCGACGCCAACCGGTCCTTCCATTTGACCGGCACGAACGGCGCGACGGCAGGCGGCGCATCGTTCGTCAACAATGAATGGGATTGGATTGACGGGCAGGCCGCCACGCAAAACCGGGGCTACACCTGGAAGACCTACGCCGAACGGCTGGAAGAGGCGGGCGTCAGCTGGATCTCGTACCAGAACATGCCGGACGAATGGGGCGACAACATGCTCGGCGCGTTCCAGACATTCCGCCGCGCCAACGTTGCATCAGGCTTTCCCGTATCCAGCGGCGGCGAGCCGGGCGTGCCGTATGCCAACACGGGCCAGGCGCTGCCTTACCACGCCTACGACGCGGCAACCGACAACGCCCACAACCCGCTGTACAAGGGCATCGCCAATACCTTGCCCGGCACGGCGCCGGAAAATTACCTGGACGCATTCAAGCGCGACATCCGCGAAGGCAAGCTGCCGCAGGTCAGCTGGATGAATGCGCCGTCGATCTATTGCGAGCATCCCGGCCCGTCCAGCCCGGTGCAGGGCGCGTGGTTCTTGCAGGAAGTGCTGGATGCCCTGACCGCGGTGCCCGAGGTCTGGAGCAAGACGGTGGTGCTGGTGAACTTCGACGAGAACGACGGCTACTTCGATCACGTGCCGTCCCCATCGGCGCCTTCGCCCGATTCCGGCCTGGCCAAGGCAGGAAAGTCGACGCTGCACGACGCCGACATGGCGTTCGAGTATTTCTCGCATCCCGCGCCGGCGGGCAGCGGCAGCCAACCCGCGCCGGACGGCCGCGTCTATGGCCCCGGCCCCCGCGTGCCCCTGTTTGTGATTTCACCGTGGAGCCGTGGCGGCTGGGTCAATTCGCAGGTGTTCGATCACACCTCGGTGCTGCGTTTCCTGGAGACGCGTTTCGGGGTCAGGGAACCCAACATCAGCCCGTTCCGCCGGGCCGTCTGCGGCGATTTGACCAGCGCGTTCAACTTCCAGACGCCGAACACGGAGGCACTGCCCACGCTGGCCGGGCGCATGACCCGCAGCGCCGCCGACCAGTTGCGCCGCGCGCAGGAAGCGCTGCCCGCCATGCCCTTGCCGACCGACATGCAACTGCCCCTTCAGGCCAGCGGCACGCGCCCGTCGCGCGCGCTGCCCTACGAACTGCACGTCAGCGCGCGGTGCAGCGCCGAAGGCATGGTTGAACTGCTGTTCTCCAACACGGGTAAACAGGCAGCAGTCTTCCACGTCTATGACCGGCTGAATCTGGCGCGCATCCCGCGTCGCTATGTCGTGGAAGCAGAGAAGTCGCTGTCGGATACCTGGAATGCGTTCCGCGACAATCTGGGCCGCTACGACCTATGGGTGCTGGGGCCCAATGGCTTGCACCGTCACTTCAAGGGCGACACCCAGCGCATTGCGGATACGGACGTCGCGCCCGAGATCCGCGTCTGCTACGACATCGCCAACGGCGACGTCTACGCCGAACTGATGAACGCCGGCGCCACGGCCGCCGATTTCACGGTGACCGCGATGGCTTACCGTCAGGATGGCCCGTGGCGCCAGGCGGTGGCGGGCAAGGCCACGGCGTCGTTGCACTGGTCGCTGGAAGGCAGCGCACAGTGGTACGACTTTGCCGTCACCTGCGCAAGCGACCCGACCTACTACCGCCGCTTCGCGGGCCGGGTAGAGACGGGTAAGCACACGGTCAGCGATCCCGCGATGGGGCTTGCGTAAACCGAGGGCGCGTCAGATTACGCTGATGCGCAACTCGGCCAGCAGCACGGCGGCCTGCGCTTTGGAAATCGTGGCACCGGCCAGGCGGGCGGCAACCGTCAGGTCGATGCCGCTCAGGTCCACTTCGCGCAGGTCGGCGCCTTCGAAGCGAACGTTCTTCAGATTCGCGTTGCGCAGGCTGCCGCCATGGAAGACCGTGTCGCGGAAGTCGCTGCCCGCCAGATCGGCGTCCGAGAAGTCCAGTTGCATGATGGTCGACTTGCGAAACGACACGCCGCGCAGCAGCGCGCCCACCAACAGGCATTCCTCGACGGTCCAGCCCAGGCAGGCCACGCCGTCGAAATCGGAACCCGTCAGCTTGCAGCCCTGGAACGTGGCGGCCGCCAGCCGGGCGCGGCGCCAGTTGGCGTTGTTCAGGTCGCAGTTCTGGAACACGGCGTCGCTTGCGTCGGCCGAAGCGAAGTTGGCCTGGCCGCCACGGCAGCGCACCCACGACGTGTCGGCAAGCGTGGCGCCCTGAAACGAGGCGCCCGCGATGGCGCACGCGGTGATTTGCGCGCCACGCAGGTCCAGCCGGGAAAAGTCGGCCTCCTGGAAATCGCAGTCCTGGAACGACAGCGGCCGGCCGGCCGCGCGTTCAATCAAGGCCTCCATCGCCTTGCGGTCCACCTCAAGGTCCGTCACGGTTTCAATTGCGTCTTGCGTCATGCTTGTGGTCTCGTTTCTTTACTGGAAAATCCCGCTTTCTACGCAGAATGCTACCAACTCCTGGTCCGTCCGAACGTTCAGCTTGCGCATGGCGGAGATCTTTTGTCCGCTGACGGTCTTGACGCTGCGCTGGAGCGTTTCGGCGACCTGCATCATGGACCCACCCTGGATGAAATGGCGCAGCACTTCATATTCCTTGGGCGACAGGCTGTTGATACGTTCGCCGATGAACTTGGTGCGCGAATCCGTGGTGCCTTCGCCTTGGAAACCTGGCGGATAGTACGTGCGGCCGGCGCGTAGCGTCTGCAATGCCGTCACGATTTCGGCCAGGTTGTCGCGCTTGAGCACCACGGCAGCGACGCCCGTGTCATACAGGGCCGAAATGATCATGGGGTTGGACACCATCGTCAGCACGACGATCCGTGCTCGGGAAAAATGCCGCGCCAGATACCTGACCAGGCGGATGCCGTCGCCATAGGTCTCGTCGCCCGGCATCGAATAGTCGGTGATGATCACATCAGGCAGGTCAAGGCGTAGATGGTCAACCAGTGCTGTCGGGCTGGCCAGTGTCGCGGCGATCTCGAAGCTGAGTTCCTTTTCGAGCAGATCGCGCATGGCCATCAGCACCAGCGGGTGGTCGTCGGCAAGGACTATTCTGAGTCGTTCCATTCGGGGACGCTGTGAAATGAGCGGGTGGAGCATCGGAATCATTCTGCACCAGGGCTCACACTTGAACTAGGAATTTCCGAAGTTCAAGTACCAGGCCTGACGTCTTGTGGAACGCCTGTTCATCCCAGCCGTAACGTCCAAGCCTTGATTCGACGAACCCCAGCCCGGCCGATAGCGCGGTCATTTTTACCATGGACAGCGCGCCGCGCATGCGATGCAAGGTCCGCTGCGCCGCCAGGACATCCCGTGTGGCGATCGAGTGTTCCAATGCCGTCAGATCACTGTGCATGGTTTCCAGGAAAAGCCCGCGGAGCCCGGCGGCGCAGCGAAACGAATGTCCGTCCAGTTTCGGCGCGTTATAAGCAAAAGGCATGGTCAGCTCGGAAGGGCCTTGATCGATTGCAGGGTTTGGCGCAATGCGACCAATGCCAAGGGTTTGACAAGCAGGCAGGTCATGCCGGCGTCCATGCCGCGCCGCTGCTCGTCGGGAAAGGCGTTCGCGGTGATGCCCAGTATGGGTCCGCCATAGCCGCGCTGACGTAGTTGCCGCGTGAAGGCGTAGCCGTCCAGCCTGGGCATGTTCAGGTCGGTCAGCACGGCATCGAAGCTCATCAGCCCGGGCAGGTTCAGCGCTTCTTCGCCATTGCCCGCCAGGACCACGGCACAGCCCAGGTGTTCCAGTTGTTCGCGCAGGATCAACTGGCTGATGGGGTTGTCTTCGGCGACGAGCAACGTCAGGTTCAGCGTGTCGGACGGTGTCTCGGCGTCAAGCGCCAGGCTGCGTGCCAAACCGCTTTGCGCCAAGTGGACCGCGTGGCGGATGCTGGCCAGGCTGTACGCGTTGGCGAACCAGGTGCTGGGGCGATCATCGACCGGTGCTGGCAGCCCAGGAGGGTGGATGACGACCTGCGGTTTGCTCCATTGGGCGCGGCGTTTCGCGTGCGGCCAGGCTTGCACCAGCACCGCAGGGCCAGCCGCTGCGGTGCTGCCTGCGGAATAGGGCAACGCCACCGCGCCCCAGCGGCGCAGCCACTCGCAAAGGTTGTTGACGATCTCGGGCACCGCGCCTTGCACGTAGACCGCCGTGCCCTCAAGAAAGGGGTCGGGTGCGTCGGGCGTGTCCGCCGCATGGGGCAGCCGGATTTCAAAGGTGATGCTCGTGCCAAGACCGGATTCGCTGACGGCATTGAGCTGGCCATTCATCGTGTCCGCCAGGCGGCGGCAAATCGATAGCCCCAAGCCGGTACCCGGCAGATCCACCGGGCTGTCCGCGTCAATCTGATAGTAGGGGTCGAACAATCGGCTTTGGTGGGCGGGCGCGATGCCGGGGCCCGTGTCTGCCACCTGGAAGCTCAGGTCGGCGCCTTCGTGATCGCTGCCGTCAAGTTTCAGGCGCAATACGATCTGACCGGAGTCCGTGAACTTGATGGCGTTGCTGACAAGGTTGTCGAGTATCTGGCGAATTCGCGTCGCGTCGCCCATCACCGAGGCGGGCGATTCGGGGTCGGCGATGGCATAAGCGCGCAAACCCTTGGCGTGCGCGCGCGCGGCAAAGCTGGCGACGACGTTGTTCAGCAGCTCGACGGGTGAGAAGGGGGCGCATTGCAAAGCGGTATGGCCCGCTTCGATGCGCGAGATATCCAACGTGTCGTTGATGGTGCGTAGCAAGGAAGCCGACGACTGCTGGATGGTCTCGAGATACTGCGCCTGCTGGCCGCTGACAGAGGTCAGCGAGAACAATTCAAGCGTGCCAAGAATGCCATAGAGTGGCGTCCGGATCTCGTGGCTCATCGTGGTGAGAAAAAGGGTCTTGGCCTCGTTGGCGGCTTCTGCGTCGCGCTTGGCCTGCAACAGTGATTGCTCCACGCGTTTCAACGGCGAGATATCGCTGATGCCGCAAAGCACCACGGCTTCGCCCCGATACGTGGTGGGGGCGAAGGTCAGGTAAGCGCTGCGGCCGTCGCTCAACTTATGTTCGCGCGTGGTCTCGTCGCCGTCGCGGGACAGGATGTCGGCTCGCCACCCCGGCGCACCCCGGAACCAGCGCCGTGCCATGTCGTTGGACAGGACAATGGCGCCGTCGGTACGGCGCAGCAGGCAAAGGCCCACCGGGGCCACCTCGATCAGCTTCTGGTTGAGCGACACGCTGTCGGCCAGGGCTTCGTACTGGCGCAGCGCGGGCAGCACAAGATGGCGGCGGATGTAGCGCACTTGCAGCACCACGACGAGGGTCAGTAGCAGGGACGCGAAGGCTGTCGTCTGCAAGGCTATGGCGTTGTCTTGCAGCACGCGCTGCAGCGGCATGTAATACACCAGCCGCCAGCCGTCTTCACCCACCGATTTGCTCAGCACCAGATAGTCGGGGACCCATCCTTGGCCTTGCAGGCCGAAGGCGTCTTCGCGCGACGAGTGGGCCAGCGTGCGGTCGGCGGCAGCGGCGTCCGGGCTGTGCATGACGGGACGGTTACGCTCGTCGAACAGCACATAGTTGCCCGCGCCCGCCCGTGGCATGTTCACGGCGGACTCGACGCCCTGGACTTCCAGGCCGATCCAGCCGGCCTCGGTGTCGGCGGGGTCCAGGGGCGTGAACAGGAAGAGCCGCATGGCGGTGTCCTGCGGCGGATGCAGCCAGAGGATCCGCGGTTGTCCGTGGGCGGTCGGCCGGATATCGATATCGGCCAGGGTGCGCGTCAGCCATTCCTGGATATCGGTGGAGATCGGGGTCAGGGCAAGCGGGTCGCGGGTCGACATCCGCAGCGCGGTGGCGTGGCGGGGCGAGCTGTAGACCACCTTGGTGCTGGCCAGCGCCACGCGTTGCAGGTCGCGATGGGTCAGCACCAGCGCCCATTCGTAAGCGCCCGGCGTCGATTGCAGTGGCAGGACCTCGATCTGCGGGGCCGCGCCCGCGTGGGCAAGCGCGTCTTCCATGTGCCGGGTGCCATTGTTGCGCACGGCGGACGCAGAGATGGATCGCAGCAGCGCTTCGCGCTGGTCGAAGAACTGCTGCGCATCGTAGGCGGCTGCGTTCATGTGGCGGCGGTAGGTGGACACGACGTTGGTGAACGCGCCATACAGGTAGAGCGTGACGCCCGCGGCAATGCACACGAGCAAGGCTACCGCAAGAAAATGCAGCAGCAAGGAGGCCGCGCGTGGCGCGGATTGAGATTCAAGGGCGGGAGCGCCGCGGTCTTCTAGCAGCATTTGTTCCCATGATAGAAACACCTGCTTACCAGGGGAATAAGAAGAATCTCAAAGTGAACCGGCCTGGCGGGCAGGCGTTTCGGGGCGCGTAGCGGTGGGCGCTGGGTTGATAAGGATCGCGTGGCCTGCCGGTTTAAGAACTTTCTTGTTCATTTTTGAGCGGGCGTGGGCAGTATTGGCGGGATACGGAGCTCCGGCCTCGGATTTTCCCGCGATGCTGCAACGCGGCCGGTTCACGTGCTGTGCCGCTGCCGTTGTGCCGCGGCCAGACGTTAATCGAGAACAGAATGACTTTGACTCATGAAGGATGACGCCCGTTCCTGGCCTTCACAGGAAGCGTCCGTTCTGCTGCGCTTTCAACCTGTCTTCACCGCGCAAGGCCAAGTCCACGAATATGCCGTGCTGGGACGTTGCCGGCCCTCTCTCTGGAACGGTCTCAGGCCTTCCCGGGACGCCGCCGGGCTAGAGGCCGGCGTGGCCTTCTTCAAGAGATTCAACGCCTCGATCGATCTGTCGTTTGAACACGCGCTGGACGTGAATGCCTCGGGATGCCTGGCAGAGCGCCTGTGCGTCGAACTGGGCATCGGTCTGGTCAACGAAAAGATATGGGTCAACAAGCAGGCCTGCCATGACGATATCGCGCCGCTGACGGTGGCGGCATCAAGCGTCACATTCACGTTGCCGCTTAGCGGCAGGCTGTCGAAGCGCGCCGACATCCTGGCGCGCTATCCCGACTTCGTTCCCCGTTTGCGCGCGCGCCTGGAGCCCGGCGGCGCCGATGGCGCGGCATCCGAATACGGCATATTGCGTGCCGAAGGGCTGCAAGTACAGATACCGCCGGGCTTGTCCGCGGATCGTCCCTTGCAGGGGCGGTTCTTCACGCTGATGGAGCGCGCCTGGAGCGCCAACCTGCAAGTGGTGGCAAGCGGTGTGGACGACATCCGCGATTTCGCGTGGATGCGGCTGCATAGCGATCTGCTGTTTCGGGGCGCCGCCATGTCCGCGCCGCTCAGCGCCGATTGCCTGGATGCCTGGCTGCAAGCCGATAGCAGCGCATGGCGGTCATTCCGCGTCTGTACCACGCGCTTTGCCGGCTGAGTCAACACCCGGCGCGCGTCGGGTGCCGAATGCCGGCGGCCGTGGCGTTATTGAAGCCCGGCGCTTCAGCTTGCCGTGTCGGACTGCATGCGGCCCAGAATGAACCCATCCACCGCGCTGGTGCGGCCACGCCACAGCGTGGGCTGCCCGGCGACAGGCGAGCCGTCCGCCGCAAAGAACAAGGCATCGGCAAGGTGAATGTAATTGGGCAGCGGATCGGCGGGTTGGGGCACGCGGAAGACGTCGCCCAATTCGGCCAGCGACGCATGCACGCTGGCGCGGGTGTCCGCGTCGATCGCGCTTAGCGAATTCGTGAAACTGGCGGCGAAACGGTCGAAATATTCCGCGCCCGACACGATCGAGCCAGACACCATCATGCCGCCCATCTGCAACGTCACGCCGATGCTTTCGATCTGGCTCCCGTTGTTCACCAGGTTGACCAGGAATTGAAGAAAGGCGTCTGCGCCGGGGGCGGCGTTCTTGTCCTGGATGGAGAGGGAATCGATGCTCATTGTTCGGGTCTCGAAAAGGGCGGAAAGAGCCACAAGATACTCGAAGCGCGTGAAAAATACACCGATCACAATCGCCCGAAAAACGGCAGAATCGGGCGTCAGACCGCGCCATCCACGGCGGCGCGCTGGCGCTACCGTGGCGGGCTGCGGAACGATCTGGCTTTCTTCGCCCGGCGGACTGGTGCGATCAGTTCGATGACGGCACGCGTTGCCGGGCAAACTGTCCTACCAGCCCCAGCAGGTCCCTGCCGCGGGTTTGCCGCAAGCGCGGTAATTCGCCGCGAACCACAGTTTGCCGGCATTGCGCGGCGTGCCATTGTCCTTGACGTCGTTGCGGGTCAGCTCGTCCAGCGTGTCGCGAGACCCCTTGACTGAAACGCCGGCCACGACGTTTGCCGTCAACGGGATCACGCCTAGGCTGGCCGCCGTGCGGTCGTCGAAGACGATGTCCGTGACGGCCAACGCGCCCATCTTCAATGACGCATCGCGCACGGCAGCGGCGTAGCTGTCGTTGGCGCCGCCGGGCACCAGCGTGGCGTTGAACGAACTGGGTGCGAGGATCTGCGCAGGCGTGGCGGGCGGCTGCATCTTGTACTGGTCAAGCGCGGGCAACTGGCCGGCGGCGGCCTGGCGGCGCAGCCAGTCGCCCCACAGGAATTCCGCGAACTCCGGCAGGCTGCCGTTCTTGTAGGCGACGTCGCGCGTGTAGTAGACGAGCGAGCGGTAGCGGTCTTCCTGCATGCCGCCGGCCTCGTCGGCGCTGGCCATGCCCAGGCGGGTGGGCAGTTGGTCCACGGTGATGGGCTGGTTCTGGCCGTCGCGCAGCCAGGCGCGGCGTTCATCGACCATGCGTTGCCAGAATGCGGCGGCGGTGGTCAGGTCGCTGTAGTTGGCGTCGACCTTCACCCAGACGGGCAGCTTGGGGCCGCCATCGAAGATGGTGCGCAGCGACGAGAACGTGTGGTGGCCGTCCGTCAGGTAAAGATTGCCGTCCCACCCGACGACGACGGTCTTCAGGTTTTCGGTATGCGTGCCGGGTGCGTCCTTGCAGGCGAAGGTTTCCGGCTGGTCCAGCCGCGCGGCGCGGGCCGCGTCGATGTCCGCGAATTCCTGCGCGCGCTCGGTGCCGCCCATGTCTTCGCAGTAGTCGTCGAATTTCTTGCCGACGGTGCGGTCCAGGTAGTCCAACTGCAGGGCGGCATCGGCCGCCCAGGTCGCCCGATTGAAGTCGCCTTGCCAGCGGCCCAGCTTGTAGTAGATCTGGTCGTAGCCGATGGCGGCTTGGGTAGGGCGCAGTTCTTCGATGCGAACCTGGATGACGTCGCCGGCCTTCGCCTTCAGATAGGCGGTGTTGCGCGTGGGCGTTTCGACTTCCGGCGCGGGGTCGACGACGACGGGCGGGGGCGTGACGACGGGCGTGTCATCGCCATCGTCGCCATCGCCGCCATTGCAGGCGGCCAGCGCCAGCGGCAGCAAGGCCGCGGCCAGCAGGCGCAGAAGCGGGCGCGGATGTGGGCGGGGAAGTGGATGGGAAAGCAGGACGGGGGTCGAGGGGGTAGCGGTCTGTGTCATTGGCCGGTAGGGGCTGCGATCGAAAAGTATCCAATGATGACTGACGCGTATGTCCCGGGTATTGCACTGTCTGCCGATAAGGGAAATTCCCAAGGCCGACGCGTTTGTCCATAATCCAGCTTGGATTCAAAGGAGGATACCGGCTATGGCGATCATCAACTTCTGGCGGGCTTGCTTCGTCGCGTTCCTGGGTGCCGTGGGCGCGGATGCCGCGGCAGCCGAAGCGCCGGCTGCCCAACTGTTGTCGGCCGCCGCGCAGGGCGAGACGGCGCGTGTGCACGAATTGCTGGCCCGCGGCGCGCCGCCGGACGTGCGGGATGCGCAGGGCAATACGCCCCTGCTGCGCGCGACGCAGGGCAACCACGCGCAGGCTGCCCGCGTCCTGATCGAGGCGGGCGCCGACGTGAACGCGCAGAATCAAATGCAGGACAGCGCCTACTTGTTGGCAGGCGCCCAGGGTTATCGCGAGATCCTGGCGCTGACGCTGCAGCATGGCGCGGACCTGAAAAGCACCAACCGCTACGGGGGCACGGCGCTGATTCCGGCATGCGAACGCGGCCACGTGGAAGTCGTGAAGACGCTGCTGCAAGCGGGCGTGGACCCCAACCACGTAAACCGGCTGGGCTGGACGGGCCTGTTGGAAGCCATCATCCTGAGCGATGGCGGCCCACGCCACCAGGAGATCGTCGCGTTGCTGATCGAAGGCGGCGCCGACGTGAACCTGGCTGACGGTGACGGCCGCACGCCGATCGCGCATGCCCGCCAACGGGGGCAGCGCGAAATGGTTCAACTGCTGGAACGTGCCGGCGCGCGCGGGTGATTCCGCCGGTGCGTGTGCAGCAGCAGGGCGCACACCACGAGCCAGGCGCCGCAAAGCGGCAAGGCGGAATGGAATGGCAGCCACGAACTGGCCGCCAGGCCCAGGCCCAGCATGGCGTAGTAGGCAAGGCCGAACAAGGCGCCCGCGCGGCCCAGGCAATGGCCGTACCGGCTTAGCGCAGGGCCGAGCAGGTTCGGGATCGCCAGTCCGTAGCCGGCGAAGATCGGCAGCGCTGCCATGGCCCACATCCAGCCAGGTTGCGGGTGCACCAACACGACGGCGCATTGCGCCAGCACGCCGGCCAGGACCCAGCACAAGCCATAGCGCACCGGATCCGACGGGGCGGTCTGCGCTGGCAGGCGCCGGTTGCTGACGGCGCCCAGGCAGCCGGCCGCGGCCACGGCCAAACCGACCCAGCCAAATCCCAGGCCCGGTAGATGGCCGACCATGAAAGGGCCGGCGGAGTAGAAAGAGAACACCAGGAAGTTAAGGCCCGCGACCTGCGCGGCAGTGCGCCGCAGCGGGGCGTCCGCCAGCATGTGGCGGGCAAGCGTCCGCAGCGGAACGGCGGCCGTGGCGGCTTCACGAGTTTCAATCAGGTGGCGCCCGCTCTGAGCCAGCAGCAGGAAAATGGCCAGCCCGATGGTCAGCAGCACGCCTTGGTAACCCGCGCGGTCCGAAACCAGTTGACCAACCAGGGGGCCGACGGCGGGGGACCATGCCAGCACCGCGCCCAACGTGGCGAAATAGCGGGTCAGGGCGCCACCGGCGAGACGGTCGCGCAACAAGGTCTGTGTCGTGACGGAACAGGTCGCCAGTCCCGCGGCCTGGATAAAGCGGCCAAACAGCAAGCCTTCGAAGCTGGGCGCGATCAGCGCGCACAGGGTTCCGGCCAAGCCGGTTGCCAGACCGGCAAGCAGGGCGGGGCGGCGGCCCCAGGCGTCCGCAAGGTGCCCCCATAGCAGGACACCCAGCGCGAAACCCAGAAAGAAGACTCCCATGACGGATTGGGCGGCGCCGGCGTCCAGCCGCCAATGCCGCGCCAGGTCCGGCAGGGCCGGGGCAAGAATGGTTTCGGCGATCTGCGGTAGCGCCAGCAAGGCAATGACCAGACCGCGCGGCGGCAGACCGTCCGGGGAGGGGTGTTTCATGAGAGGCCGTGAAAAAGGGCCTAGCGTACCCAGCCCGATGAAAGCAGAATCACGATGTTTTGCCATAAAACATCGCTAATACGACATGCCGCATTACTCGCCTGACGCCGTGCCGGACCCCGACAGCGCCGTGTGTCCCATCGTGGGGCTGGCCATCGACACTCGCGCCCACGCGTCTGACTGGCATATGCATCGCCGCACGCAGCTGCTTTACCAGGCGGAAGGCGGCGTCACGCTGTTCCTGCCCGACCGCGTGGGGCAACTGGCGCCGCTGCAGGCCGCATGGCTGCCCGCCGGTTGCACGCACCGTACCGCCATGCATGGCAGTTTTGCCTACCGCAGCTTGTACTTCGACGTGCAGGCTTATCCGGGACTGCCGGTCGAACCCCTGATCCTGGACGTGAATCCGTTATTGCGGGCGTTGATCCTGCGCGTGACGGACTGGCCGGCCGACGCCGTCCTGAGCTTGGCACAGACGCGCATCGTGGAGACCTTGCTGGATGAATTGGCGGCCGCGCCTACCGCGCCGATGCCTCTGCCCATGCCTCGGGACCGGCGGCTGGCGCCCATCGCGAAAGCGCTGTTGCTTGACCCGGCTTGCCCGTTGTCCCTTGCGGATTGGGCCGGTCGGGTGGGCGCCAGCAGTCGCACGCTGGAACGGTTGTTCCTGTTGGAAACCGGGCTGTCGTTTGGCCGCTGGCGGACGCAGACCCGATTGCTGGCCGCGCGGGCGCACTTGGCCGAAGGCATGTCGGTCACGGCGGTCGCGCACGCGGTGGGCTATGCCAGCGACAGCGCGTTCATCGCCATGTACCGCCGCATCTATGGAGAATCACCGCGACGAAAAAGGTGACTCCCTACGCTGCGCACACTGCGTGTGCTTGGTGCCCCCGAGGGCGCTTTTTATCTTGGGGCGGCCCGAGATAAAAAAACGCCGGCCCCGTAAGAGGCCGGCGCGTTTTTACGCTGTGCGACGCTTAGAACTGGTGGCGGATGCCCACGCCTGCGGCGGTGCTCTTCAAGCCGTCGATGAACGCGTAATCCGTGCCGTACGAACCGTAGGCATACAGATTGGTGCGCTTGGACAGGTCGTACGTGTAGCCCACGCTGTAGACGTTCATGTTGGCGTCGCCGCCCGTCAGCTTGTCGTTGGACGGGGCCACGTGTTGCCACGAGGCGAACACGCTGCTGGCGCCGCCGACAGGCAGGGTCGCGCCCAGCATGTAGGCATTGGCCTTGAAGCCGTTGACGAAGCGATTGGTGCCGAATTCGTCGCTGAAGGGCGTGCCGGCGGGCAGGTCCTGGCCGACGAACCAGCCGTCGGTGGTGCGGCCATAGGCGGCCGCCAGCTTCACGACTTCCAGGTCATACGACACGCCCAGCGCGTACTGGCGCGGCGTGGCGTCGCTGTCGATCGTTGCGCTGCGATTGGAACCGTTCAGTTGGTCGTACGTCAGCGCGACGTTCAGCGGGCCTTGCACGTAGCGCAGGCCGGCGGTGATGCCGCGCGTGTTGTCCGCGGTGCGGAAGCCGGTCTGGTCGGCGGTCGTGTCGTCCGCGTTGAACGAGTAGCCGATGCCGAACTCAAACCCGTTCACCGACGGGGTGCGGTACATGACCATGTTGTCCCAGCGCATGGTGTTGGCCGCGCTGAAACCCAGGCCCAGGTTGGATTGGGTGTAGCTGGTGTAGAAGGGGTCGATGTCGGCCAAGTAGTTCGAGCCGATCGTGGCTTGGCGGCCGAAATCCAGTTGGCCCCAGGCGTCGTTGGCCAGGCCGATGGTGGCTTGGCGCCCGAACAGGCGGCCGGATTGCCCTCGCTGGCCGTTTGCGGAATCAAAGCCGCTCTCCAGCTTGAAGACGGCGCGCAGGCCATCGCCCAGATCTTCGGATCCGCGCAGGCCCCAGCGGGAGCCGGCCTGGATGCCGTTGATCATGCCGAGCTTGCTACCACTGTAGCCGTCGCCTTTGATCTTGTTGTAGCCGATGCCGGTGTCGATGACACCATAGAGGGTGACTGACGGTTCTGCCTGTGCAATGCCTGTAAAAGCGGTCAGCATCGCAGCGGCGAGCAGCGTCTTTTTCATCCGGAGATCTCCTGGAGTGGGGGTTGGAAAGCGTTGGAAAAAACAAAGGGAACAGCACGCCCGGCATAGCGCCAAGCGGGTGTTCCCAGGCCGCATTGTAGAACATTTACCCTATTTTCTGCCTATTGCGGTGGATTTTCCGGCTATTTCGCCTAAAACCTGACGCGCGGCGGGCCGTCGTGGGGAGGTGTTCCGTCCCGCTGCGTTTGACGGTTTCGTGCCATAGTGGCGTCTTGACCCGAAGCCCCACTTACGGAATTCCACGTGGACCATCCACTGCCTCTTGTCACCGTCGATGCTGTCTTGCTCACCCTGAGGGCGGGCGTCCTGGAAATCGCCCTGCACCAGCGCGACCGCGCGCCCTTCAAAGACGCCATGGCGTTGCCCGGCGGGGTGGTGCATCTGGACGAAGACGCCAGCACCGAGGCCAGCGTGCGCCGCGTGCTGCGGGACAAGACAGGGTTCGAGCCGCGCTATCTGGAACAACTTCAGGTGTTCTCCGGACCGGCCCGGGATCCGCGCAAGTGGTCGTTGTCGGTGTCCTATGTGGCGCTGGTGCCGGCGGCCGAACTGGAGGCGGCGACGCAGGCGGCGTTCCGTTTCGTCAGCGTGGACGCGTTGCCGCCGTTGGCGTTTGACCATGCTGATATCGTGGCGGCCGCCGTTGCCCGCTTGCGCGGCAAGTCCAGCTATTCGACATTGCCGTTCTTCCTGCTGCCGGAGCGTTTCACGTTGACCGAGCTGCAACACACCTATGAAGCCATCTTGCAGACCCGACTGGAGAAATCGAATTTCCGCCGCAAGATGGAAGCCTGGGGCGTGCTGGAGGCCACTGAGGACTACATGGTGGGCGCTCAGCGCCCCGCCCGACTGTACCGCCTGAAGGACTTCGCGTTGTTCGACCGCAGCGTCGGATAAGCGTCGAATCGCCTCTTTATTCCAACATAGTTGCAAATCAACAATAAGTGGGCTTATACTGGCTTCACTTAGTTTTAAAGTGCCACTAAGGGCCAATCATGTTCACCATCACTGCGGTAGTAGAAGGGCAGCGCCAGAGCGATACGCCGGCTGCGTTCGTGTTTCCCGGGGGCGAAAGCCAGGTCACCGTGCCGGCCGGGTTGCGCGCCCAGGCCGATGCGGCCAGCGAATTCCGCATCCACGCCCTGTTGAAGTCGGCCGATGACGTCATGCAACTGCTGATGCTGACGGACGCGCTGCGGCGCCTGAACCCGGCCGTGCCGGTGCACCTGGACATGCCCTACGTGCCTTACGCCCGGCAGGACCGGGTGTGCAATCCCGGCGAGGCGCTGGGCGCCGCCGTGTTCTGCAAGCTGATCAACGATCAGCAGTACGCCACGGTGACCGTGGTCGAACCCCACAGCGACGTGACGCCCGCCCTGCTGCAACGCGTCCGCGTGATCGATGCGTCGGCTTTCCTTGCCCGCGCGTTGGCCGCCCCGGCCTTTGCCAACGGCGTCACGCTGATGGCGCCGGACGCAGGCGCCCGCAAGCGCGTGCAGGCGCTTGCCAAGGCGCTGGGCGTGGCGGACGTTCGGTTCGCCGAAAAGGTTCGCGATCCGCAAACCGGCCGCATCACCGAAACCCGCGTGCCCGCCGACATCCCCGCGCAGCCGGTGCTGGTGGTCGATGACATCTGCGACGGCGGCCGCACCTTCCTGGAGTTGGCCTCGGCCTTGCGCGACACGACCCGGCAGCCGGTCTACCTGTATGTGACGCACGGCATCTTCAGCAAGGGGCTTGGCGAGCTTAACGCCCGCTACGCCGGCATCTTCACCGCTTACGACTGGACCGGCGCC
>NZ_JBHFII010000058.1:84418-96820 GCF_057334215.1 Achromobacter maghribensis
CCCCCCCCCCCCCCCCCCCCCCCCCCCCCCCCCCCCGCCCCGGTGCTTGTCAATTAAGAAGGAAACCGAGCCATGAATACCCGCGACGACCTGACCCTCAAGAACGGCATTAACCCCTTCCTGCAAGCCGACTTCTACAAGACGGGCCACCCCTTTCAGTATCCCAAGGGCACCAACAAGATCTTGGCCAACTTCACGCCGCGGTCCGCCCGGCTGGCGCCGGTGCTGCCCGAGCTGTTTGACGGCAAGATCGTCTGGTTCGGCCTGCAAGGCTTCATCAAGGAAATCCTGATCGACCTGTTCGACCGCGAATTCTTCGGCAAGCCGGCGGGCGTGGCCGTGCGCCAGTACCAGCGGCGGGTGGACAATGCGCTGGGCAAGGGCGCGGTCACCGTCGACCACTTGCAGGCGCTGTATGAACTGGGCTATCTGCCGTTGGAGATCCGTTCGGTGCCCGAGGGCGCGCGCGTGGATATCCGCGTGCCGCCGGTGACTTTCGTCAACACGCACCCAGCCTTCGCGTGGCTGGTGACCTATATCGAGACGTTGTTCAGCTGCGAGTCCTGGAAGGCATCCACCGTTGCGACCATCGCCTTCGAATACCGGAAGCTGCTGACGTACTTCGCACGCCTGACGGGCAGTCCGATGGACTTCGTGAACTGGCAGGGGCACGACTTTTCGATGCGTGGCATGGCGGGCCTGCACGACGCCCGCAAATGCGGTGCGGGGCACTTGCTGTCGTTCACCGGCACCGACACGATTCCCGCCATTGACTACCTCGAGGACCTTTACGGCGCCGACTCCGACCGCGAACTGATCGGCGGTTCGGTGCCGGCGACCGAACACTCGGTCATGTGCCTGGGCAGCAAAGAGGGCGAGATCGCGACCATCCGCCGCCTGGTCACGCAGGTCTACCCGGCGGGCATCGTGTCGGTGGTGTCGGACACGTGGGATTTCTGGCAGGTGGTGACGGACTTTGCCGCCGCCTTGAAGCCGGAAATCCTGGCGCGCCGGCCCGACCCCTTCGGCAACGCCAAGGTCGTGTTCCGCCCCGATTCGGGCGACCCCGTGAAGATTCTGACGGGCTACTTTTGCACGGACGTGTCCAGCGTGGCGGACGCCGCGGCCTTGGCGGCCGCTGGCCGCGACGGCTTCGAGGCGGTGCGCGACGCGGCGACGGGCGCCTTCTGGTTGCTGGACGAAGATGCGCGCCCAAGCCAGGCGTTGCGCGAAGCGGAAGTGAAGGGCGCCGTGCAATGCCTGTGGGACATCTTCGGCGGCGTGGTGACGGACCGCGGCTACAAGCTGCTGGACTCGCACGTGGGCCTGATCTATGGCGATTCCATCACGCTGGCCCGCGGCCGCGACATTCTGGTCCGGCTGGAAAAGAAGGGCTTCGCCTCGGGCAACGTCGTGCTTGGGATTGGATCCTACACCTACCAGTACCTGACGCGCGACACGTTCGGGTGGGCATTGAAGGCGACGTATGCCGAAGTCGACGGCGAACCCCAGGAACTGGTGAAGGATCCCGTCACGGATTCCGGCGTGAAGCGTTCGGCCAAGGGTTTGTTGCGGGTCGATGAAACGGCGACGGGCTATGTGCTGCTTGACCAGCAGACCCCGGCGCAAGCCGAGGGTGGCGCGCTGGTGCCCGTGTTCCGCGATGGCAGCTTGCTGGTGGAGCAGAGCCTGGCCCAGATCCGGGAACGGCTGCAAGGGTCATGGGTGTGCCCAGAGCCGGGCAGCATTGATTGGACCGGGCGCTGAAGGTCGGGCGACGTAAAAAAAGCTCCCTGGGGAGCTTTTTTTGGTTCAGGCTTTGCCGCGCGCGCGCTTTTCTTCGCGTACGAAGATCACCACGCCGACGATGATCATGAGCGCCAGCGCGTACCAGGTGATGGCGTAGACCAGGTGGTTGTTCGGGAACGTCAGCACCGTCAGGCCGCCGACGGGCGCTTTCGCGGGATCCCGGCTGGGGCTGGACGCCGCGTCGGCATCGATGAAGTACGGCGCCACGTCGGTCAGCCCGCGTGCCGTGCCGATGGCCGGCAGGTCGCGTGAATACCAGAGGTTGGCCGCCGGATCGTTGTTGCGCAGGAAGCCGCTGCCGGGTTCACCCATGCGCAGCAGGCCGGTGACGCTGCCCTCCGCGGGCGCCTGCGTGGTGTTGGCCGCGTTCTTGCGCCATTCCGGCAGGACGAAGCCGCGGTTGACCAGCACGGTGCCGCCGTCGGCCAATTGCAGCGGCGTCATGACCCAGTAACCGCTGCCCAGTTCGGTGGCGGCTTGCACCAGCGTCTGGCGGTCGTACTGGTACGTGCCGGAAGCGGCCACGTGGCGGTATTCAGCGTTGTTGAAGGACAGGGCCCGCCAGTCTCGCTTGCCCGGCGCTGGCGTGGTGGGCGCATGGGCGCGCTGATTGACCTGCGCGATCAGGTCGCGCTTCCAGGCCAGCCGGTGCACCTGCCAGGTGCCCAGGGCGCACAGGCCCGCGAACAGCGCGACAGCAACCACCCCCAGGATGACCAGGGTGGTTTTGCTGCACGGATTACGGGGGGTGTCGCCGGTATGAGTGTTCTTTACTGCTGCCATCAGGGCATATTCCGCATGTCGTGTGTGGACATGGGCATCATATTGGAGTTCAAGTGATACATGATCCAGATTGACCCGCTGAGCGTGATTACGACCAGCACCAGCGTGAATATTAACGCCAACATGTTCCACCCGCTTTCGGACTTGGTGTCCATGTGCAGGAAGTACACGATGTGGACCACGATCTGTACGACGGCAAAAGCCAGGATCACCAGCGCGGTCGTGCGGGAACTGTCGAACACGCGGTCCATCACCAGCCAGAACGGGATGGCGGTCAGGATGGCCGCCAGGACAAAGCCCGTGAAGTAGCTCTTGAGCGTGCCGTGCCCGGCGCCGTCGTCATCGTCGTGATCATGGCCGCCGCCGTGGCCGTGGTGCCCGTGATCGCCATGCCCGCGATCAGCCAGGTTATCCATGTGCGAGCTCATGGCAGCACTCCCATCAGATAGACGAAGGTGAACACGCCCACCCAGATCAGGTCCAGGAAGTGCCAGAACATCGACAGGCACATCAGGCGGCGCCGGTTTTCAGGAATCAGGCCGTGCATCTGCACCTGGATCATCATCGTCACGAGCCAGACGATGCCGAACGTGACGTGCAGCCCGTGGGTGCCGACCAGCGTGAAGAACGACGATAGGAAGGCGCTGCGTTGAGGGCCCGCGCCTTGGTGGATCAGGTGCGCGAATTCGTAGAGTTCCAGCGACAGGAAGCCCAGGCCAAGGATGCCGGTGACCGCCAGCCACAACTGCGTGGCGCCGATGCGGTTGCGCCGCATCTCCAGCATCGCAAAGCCGTAGGTGATGGACGACAGCAGCAGCAGGGACGTGTTCACCGCCACCAGCGGCAAGTCGAACAGGTCCGCGCCTGATGGGCCCGCCGCATAGTTGCGGCCCAGCACGCCGTACGTCGCGAACAGGCAGGCGAAGATGAGGCAGTCGCTCATCAGGTAAACCCAAAACCCCAGCAGGGTGCCGTTCTTGGGATGATGTTCGCCCGCGACGTAGAACACGGGCTCCGAGGGCGGCGCGGTGCCGCCGGGCAGGGTGGGGGCCAGGGTATCAGACATTTTTCGCAAGCAACCTTGTCCGGGCGGCTTCTTCGCGCACGACCTCGTCGGCCGGCACGTAGTAGTCGCGCTTGTAGTTGAAGGTATGAATGATGGACACCAGGATCAACGCGGCGAACGACAGCACGGCCAGCGGCCACATGTGCCAGATCAGCGCAAAGCCCATCACCACGCTGATCGCCGCCAGCACCACGCCGGCCCAGGTGTTCTTCGGCATGTGGATGGGGATGAAGCCTTGCTGCGGCCGCTGATAGCCGTGCTGCTTCATTTGCCACCAGGCGTCCAGGTCATGCACGCGCGGCGTGAACGCGAAGTTGTAGTTGGGCGGGGGCGACGACGTGGACCATTCCAGCGTGCGGCCGTCCCAGGGGTCGCCGCTGTCGTCGCGCAATTGGTCGCGCCGGCGGTAGCTGACGACCAGCTGGATGATGAAGCTGGCGATGCCGCAGGCGATCAGCAACGCGCCGAAGGCCGCTACCTGGAACCAGATTTGCAGCGACATGTCTTCGAAGTGGTTCACGCGGCGCGTCACGCCCATCAACCCCAGCACGTACAGCGGCATGAACGCCACGTAAAAGCCCACCAGCCAGAACCAGAACGAGCACTTGCCCCAGAACGGATCGAGCTTGTAGCCGAAGGCCTTGGGGAACCAGTACGTGATGCCGGCCATCAGCCCGAACAGCACGCCGCCGATGATGACGTTGTGGAAGTGCGCGATCAGGAACAGGCTGTTGTGCAGCGCGAAGTCGGCGGGGGGCACGGCCAGCAGCACGCCCGTCATGCCGCCGATCACGAACGTGACCATGAAGCCCAGCGTCCACAGCATGGGTACTTCGAAGCGGATGCGACCGCGGTACATGGTGAAGAGCCAGTTGAAGATCTTCGCGCCGGTCGGGATCGAGATGATCATGGTCGTGATCCCGAAGAACGAGTTCACGCTGGCGCCGGACCCCATGGTGAAGAAGTGGTGCAGCCAGACCAGGTACGACAACACCGTGATCACGACCGTGGCGTACACCATGGATGCGTAGCCGAACAGACGCTTGCGGCAGAAGGTGGCCACCACTTCCGAGAAGATGCCGAAGGCGGGCAGGATCAGGATGTAGACCTCGGGATGGCCCCAGATCCAGATCAGGTTCACGTACATCATGGCGTTGCCGCCGAAGTCTGCCGTGAAGAAGTTGGTGCCGACGTAGCGGTCCATGGACAGCAGGGCCAGCACGGCGGTCAGCACGGGGAAGGCCGCCACGATCAGCACGTTGGTGCACAGCGCCGTCCAGGTGAAGATGGGCATGCGCATCATGGTCATGCCGGGCGCGCGCATCTTCACGATGGTAACCAGCAGGTTGACGCCGGATAGCAGGGTTCCCACCCCCGCTATCTGCAACGCCCAGATGTAGTAGTCGACCCCCACGTCAGGACTTTGCATGATGCCTGACAAGGGCGGGTAGGCCAGCCAGCCCGTGCGCGCGAATTCGCCGACGAACAGCGACATCATCACCAGCACGACGCCACCCGTCGTCATCCAGAAGCTGAAGTTGTTCAAAAAGGGGAAGGCCACGTCGCGTGCGCCGATCTGCAGCGGCACGATGTAGTTCATCAGGCCCGTGACCAACGGCATGGCCACGAAGAAAATCATGATCACGCCGTGCGCGGTGAAGATCTGGTCATAGTGGTGCGGAGGCAGATAACCCGCCGAATCGCCGAAGGCCACCGCCTGTTGCAAGCGCATCATGATGGCATCGGCGAAGCCGCGCAGCAGCATCACGATGCCCAGGATCACATACATGATCCCGATCTTCTTGTGGTCGATACTGGTGAACCACTCGTGCCACAGGTAGCCCCATTTCTTGTAGTACGTGATGGAGCCCAGCACGACGATGCCGCCTACCGCCACCATGAAGAAGGTGGCAAGCAGGATGGGTTCGTGAAAGGGGATGGCGTCCCAGGTCAGTCGACCGAAGATCAGCTTGATGAGGTCAGGTTGATCAGGCATCTCGATTCCAGCGTAAAGACCACGATTTCATGAAGCCCTTGCAACGGCCGGCCCGTGTCGCGACGGACGCACGGCACGCCGCTACAACACGAGCCCTTCGGTGGACGTGCACATGGCGCCTACATACTTGCGCGGCGGCGTGCCGGCCAAGCCCAGGCGTTCGCGCGTTTCCGGATCCAGCGTAGTGATGTTGAGCGCGCCCGGGATGCCCATGCCGCCCTGCGAGTCGATGGCCATCGCGTCTTTCATGCACATGCGGTTGCCTTCGACGCAGCGGTTCACGATGGCGTCGAACAGGCCCGGCGCGACCGTGGCGTAGCGCTGGACCGGGTTGCGTTCGCTGGGCTGCTCAAGCTTCAGGTAGGCGTCGCGGCTGAGCTTGTCGGGCGAGGCGCGGGCGTCGGCCACCCACTTGTCGAAGCCCTGCTGGTCCAGGCCGTGAAACCTGAAGCGCATGCCCGAGAAGCCCGATCCACTGTAGTTGGCGGACAGGCCTTCGTATTCGCCGGGATGGTTAATCACCGCATGCAGCGTCGTCTGCATGCCGGGCATGGCGTAGATCTGGCCCGCCAGCGCCGGCACGAAAAAGGAGTTCATCACGGTTGATGACGTGATCTTGAACTGGATGGGGCGGTCGACCGGTGCGGCCATTTCATTGACCGTGGCGATGCCCTGCTCGGGATAGAGGAAGAGCCACTTCCAGTCCAGCGCTACCACCTCGACGACAAGCGGCTTGGTACCCGCCGGGACCTCGCGGCCTTCGGACAGGCGCGCAAGCGGGCGGTAGGGATCCAGTTGGTGGGTGCTGACCCAGGTCAGGGCGCCGAGCGCGATGATGATCAGCAGGGGCGCTGCCCAGATCAGAAGCTCCAGCATCGTGGAGTGGTTCCATTCCGGGTCGTAGTGGGCGTCTTTGTTGCTGGCCCGATAGCGCCACGCGAACAGGAAGGTCAGGAAGATCACCGGCACGATGATCAGCAGCATCAAGCCGGTGGAGATGATGATCAGATTACGCTGTTGAAGTGCCACATCGCCCGATGGCGACAGCAGTACTGCATTGCATCCGGCGAGCAATGGCAGGGCGGCAATCAGGATCAATCCGCGGAGCCTTGTGAAGGACGGCATAGCCATACCTCGAAACGTAACCGTGGGAGGTAAACGCAACACTACGCTGGAAGCCGCGAAAAATCTAGGGTAAAAAGAACAAAAGTGTGCAAGGCAGTGGCGTATTTCGGACCTCCTACAGTGAGCAAACCCATGTCGACCACCACGCAATATCCCGGTCATGCTTCTTCCGTTCCCGGTCCTGGGGCGTTGACTGGCGGGGTCAGCCATGCCAAGGTGGCCCCCGGTGAAATCGCCGTTGGCGTGGTAGTGGGACGCGCCTCTGAATACTTCGACTTCTTCGTGTTCGGCATCGCCTGCGTGCTGGTTTTTCCGAAGGTCTTCTTCCCCTTCGAACCGCAGCTGGAAGGCACGCTCTGGGCCTTCGTCATCTTCTCCTTCGCGTTCATCATGCGGCCCATCGGCACGGCGTTGTCGATGGCGATCCAGCGGCGTTGGGGCCGCGCCACAAAATTGACCGTCGCGCTGTTCGTGCTGGGAACGGCCACGGTGGGCATGGCGTTCCTGCCCAGCTACAACACGCTTGGCGCGCACGCCATCACGTTGCTGGCGGTGTTCCGGTGTCTGCAAGGGCTGGCGTTCGGTGGCTCCTGGGACGGGCTGCCGTCGCTGCTGGCGCTGAATGCGCCGCCCAATCGCCGTGGCTGGTATTCGATGATGGGCCAGTTGGGCGCGCCGGTCGGCTTCATGGTGGCCAGCGCGCTGTTCCTGTACCTGCACGTCACGCTGACGCAGTCCGACTTCCTGGAATGGGGCTGGCGCTATCCCTTCTTCGTGGCGTTCGCCATCAACGTGGTGGCGCTGTTCGCGCGGCTGCGCCTGGTCGTCACCGAGGAATACACGCAGTTGCTGGAAGAAGGCGAGCTTGAACCCATCAGCATCGCCGAGATGGTGCGCTCGCAAGGCTATAACCTGTTCATCGGCGCGTTCGCGGCGTTGGCCAGCTACGCGCTGTTCCACCTGGTCACGGTGTTTCCGTTGTCGTGGATCGCCGTCAGCGCCACGCAACAGATCACGGATGTGCTGATCGTGCAGATCATCGGTGCGGTGATCGGCATCCTGGGGACGGTGGCATCGGGCTGGCTCGCCGACCGCATTGGCCGGCGCACGACGTTGGGGTTGCTGGCCGTGCTGATTGCCGTGTTCGCGTTGTTCACGCCCTGGCTGCTGGGCGGCGGGCCGATGGGCCAGGACGCGTTCATCCTGGTGGGCTTCGCGCTGCTGGGCTTGTCGTATGGCCAGGCTTCGGGCACCGTCACCGCCAACTTCACGCGCCGCTTCCGCTACACGGGCGCGGCGCTCACGTCCGACATGGCGTGGCTAGTCGGCGCGGCGTTCGCGCCGCTGGTCGCGTTGGGATTGTCGGCGCGCTTCGGGTTGGTGGCCGTCAGCATCTATCTGCTTTCGGGCGCGGCATGCACCTTGCTGGCGCTACGCATCAACAAGGTGCTGGAAACGCGCGACTGAACGTGGGGAACGTAGGGCAGTGCCGCGTTAGCGGCCGTGGCCTTCGAGCACGTTCGCCACGTTGATGCCCACATCGGCCACGGCGTAGCCGCCTTCCATCGTGAACACCGTCGGCAGGCCCAGGCTGGCCAGTTTGCGGCCCACTTCAAGATAGTCAACGCTTTTCAGCTTGAACTTGGAGATCGGGTCGCCTTCGTACGTATCCACGCCCAGCGCGATCACGACGGCGTCGGCGTTGAATGCCTGAATGGCGGACAGGCCCTGTTGCAGCGCTTGCGTCCACGTGGCGAAGTCGGTGCCGGCGGCCAGCGGCAGATTCAGGTTGGCGCCCAGGCCCGCGCCTTCGCCGCGCTCGTCGGCATAGCCCAGGAAGAAGGGGTATTCGGTGGTGGGGTCGCCATGGATCGACACCGTCAGCACGTCGCCGCGGTCGTAGAAGATGCTCTGCGTGCCGTTGCCGTGGTGATAGTCGACGTCAAGAATGGCCACGCGTTCGGCGCCCGCATCGCGGAGCGCTTGGGCCGCAATCGCGGCGTTATTCAAGAAGCAATAGCCCCCGAAAAAGTCGGCGCCGGCATGGTGGCCGGGCGGCCGCGTCAATGCCATGGCGGTGCGTGGGCCGCCCGTGGCGGTGACGGCGCCTGCAGCGTCGATGGCGCAGGCCGCGCCGGCGGTGGCCGCTTCCCAGGTGCCGGCGGTCAGCGGGCAGCCGCTGTCGAACGAGAACAGGCCGACGCGCGCGGCGAAGTTGGTGGGTTCGATATCGTGGCGGAAGCCGCGCACGGGCCAGACCGAGGGCAGGATGTCGGTGTCCGCATTCGCCGGATCCAGCGCCACCCAGTCCCGCCAGGCGCTGGCCAGGAAGTCCACGTAGCGCGGCGTGTGCACGCGCTTGATCAGATCCAGATCGGGCGACGAAGGGGCAAGCAGATTGCCGATGCCGCGTTCGCGCAACGCGTCCAGCACGTATTCCAGCCGCGCCGGCGTTTCGTGGCAGGGGACCAGCTTGCCGCGGAACATTTCCTGGCGGCCAGCATGCTTGTCATGGACGGGGTTGTGGAAGATCTGCACGGCGTCGAGTCCTTGAAGGATTCAAAAAATGGAAGAAGACGGCAAGAGCGCCACTATAGCGGCCGGAATGCATACCATGCCACGGCCGGAAGCTCACGGACAACGGAGTACAGGTCGCGCCATTCGAAGAAGCGCGGATAGCCGCCGCTGACATCCGTCACGCCGTGCCGGTGCAAGGCGAGCAGGGTGCGTGGCACGTGGAAGTACTGCGTGACGGCCAGCGCGCTGACGTAGCCATGATCGCGCATGTAGTCGCTGGCATGGCGGGCGGTCGCCCAGGAATTCACGCCCGCGCTGTCGGTCACGATGCGGTCGGCGGGCACCCCGCGCGTCAACAGATAGTCGCGCATCACGGCGGCTTCGTCGGCGCCGGCCGGGTCGATGCCGCCGCTGACGAACAGCACGCGGCATTGCGACGCCGCAAAGCAGTCATAGGCGCGGTCCAGGCGGGCGGCAAGACGGGGCGACGGTTGCCCATCCGCTGCTACGGTGTTGCCCAGCACGATGGCGACGTCGGCGGGGCGGGCGATGGTCAGCAGCCCGGTTGCCGTCAGCGTGGCGGCAGCCAGCAGCAGGGCGCCCAGCGGCAAGGCGAGCAGCAGAAAGGCCGCGCGCCGGAGCGGACGGTATCGAACAGGGCGGGTGGCAGGCGGCACGTGGGTTGTCGTCGGGAAATGCGCCCCGGCTTACTGCGAGGCGGGCGGCCGTTTCGGCAGCGGGTAGTCGAACCCGATTTCGTTCGATACGATGGGCTGGGCCAGATTTCCCGGGTCCGTCAACACGACGGCCGCACGGTATTTGCCGGGCGCAAGCGGCGGCAGGAACGGGACATTGCTGTTGCCGTTGTCGTTCACCAGATAGGCCGGCTTGCCGTCCTCTGCAGCGGCCCAGACGATCGGGTCGCGGGCAAACCCCAGCGGGTTGGCAGGGTGCAGGGTGTCGCCTTCGCGCTGGTAGAGCGGGTGCACGATGCGGTCGCCCTGCGCATTGGTCAGCAGCAACCAGAGGCGCGGGGCGTTGAGGGCGGCGGGCGCGTCACCGGTGTTGTCCACGCTGACTATGAAGAGGCCGCCGTCTTCGCCGTTCCAATCGGCCAGCGTGTCGGCCAGGTCCAGCGTCAGGCCGCTTTGCGGTGACGGCACCGCCAGCCGATGCTTGTCCACGCGCAGATCGCCGTAGCGCACCCATTTCAGTACGTCGCCCGCCGCCTTGCCGGGGGCGCGGACTTGCAGCCAGTCCGGCGGGCGCAGCGCCACGACGTCCAGGTGTTCGTTTTCGGCCACGGTCATCGCGGGCCGGGCGTTGACGTCGGACGTGTCGTAGAGATCCAGCGTGCTGACCGGCACGGTGCCGCCTTCCAGCGGCGATCCTTCGCCTTCGATCTCGATGCGCGCGATGGTGCCGTCTTCGCGGAAGCGGTAGGTCACGTCGGCGGCCTGGCTTTCCAGACCGAACAGCGCCTGGGTAGCCCACGACGTGGCGCGCGCCGTGCCGTCGGGACGCAATACATATTCTTCGAAACCATTGCTGGCGGCGCCATACCGGCACGCCACGCGGATGACGGCCTGCTTGTCGTCGACCTCCGGGTTGACGAAGCCCCGGCAGGGGCTGGTCGGGTCGGGATGCGCAATTTCTTGAAAGGCGCCGTTATCGGGCCGATACAGGAACAGGCGGGCGATGACCTGCGTGCTGCCGCCGCTTTGCCCCAGCACCAGATCGCGGTAGCCGTCGTGATCGATGTCGACGGATCCGATCTGGTCGACGGTCTCGTCGAAGGTGCCCAATTGCTGCGCGGGGCCGTTGCCCACGCGCACGGTCGCGCGTGGCGCGTCTTCGCCGCTGATCGTGACCACGGCGGACAGCCCGGCCTTGATGGGATAGGGGAAGTCGCGCGGGGCGGGTTGCGCCTGCGCGCCTTGACCTGTTGTCGCCAGCGCGGCCAGGGCGGCCACAAGCAGAATCCGTTTCAACCGCCTCTCCCCGCTTCGAATTGAGTGGGGCAATATACCGCAGCCGATTGCGGGAAAACGAGCAGTGCTGCGGCAGGTGCCGTCTGGCTTCCTGGGTAGAATTGATTTTCTGGTGTTGTTCACGCTTTTCGAGTTTGCGTCGCGCCTTTGCGCGTCGGTCCTCCATGAATCTTCCGTTTCCGATCCGCCAAGAATGTCCGCCGGGCGCCTGCGTGTGCGACCGCGACCGGCTGCTGGCCGACCCGAGCGCGGACGTCCGCATCCTGCGCCTGACAAAAGAAGAGGAAAAGCGGCTGGTGGCGCGTCTGGAGAGCATCGTCAGCCTGGACGACCTGCGCGCCATGCAGGGGCGCATCCAGGCGCAGCTGGGCATCGTGATCCGCATCACGCCCAGCGACAACGAAGTGCGCACGTCGCGCGGTATTTCCATTCAGCTGGACGATGCGCCCGGCCTGTGCCGCAAGACGCGCACGTCGCTTCCCGCCGCGATACGGCGGGGTTTCGATAACAAGCCCGAAATCGTCTATGCGCTGCTGAACGAGCGCGATCTGCTTAGCGGCACCTGATCAGGACGTCTTGCCGGCTTCGCGGCATGGGGTCAGAGGCACGACCGTGGACGGCGTGCGGCCAGCTTCGGGCCGGGTAGCGGGCTTCTTGCCGCTGCGCACGGGATAAGACAACAGGACGGCGCTGCCGGCGTTCAGCCTAGGGGCTGTCGCCGAGCCATACGCCACCGTCCAGCCGCGCACGGCCAGCGGCGCCAGGGTGTACTGCAAGGCGGAGCCCGGCGATACGTGCGCGACTTTGCCCGCAAACAGTTCTTCCTGCGCCGTTTCCACGCCGTCGACGGCGGTATAGGTCACGATGCTGTCCAGCGCAGCCGATTCTTCATGGCGCGCCAGGATGGCGGTCTTGTACTTGCCGGGGGGAATGTCCGCCAGACTGACGGTCAAATGGTCCGTTGCCTGGCCAGCGGCGTCCAGCCGGACGCCCGTGACGTCGACGCGAGTCAGCGGCGCGGAACCCGTGTTGCGCACGCGCACACTGTATTGGCCCGACGTTCCCGTCACCGTGCAGACTTCCACGCCTGAGGGGCTGGGGGAGGCGTGCGGGGG